>DATLTN010000041.1 GCA_035533595.1 Acidimicrobiales bacterium | reverse complement strand
TCGTGTCGGCTGCCCCGGTGGTGAGGAAGCGCGCCACGGCGAGCTCGCCGTTGCCGCCGTACTGGCCGGCGATCACCCCGTCACCGTTGGAGTCGGTCGTGACCGCCGAGACGCTCCCCGCGAACGCGGTCCCGCTCGTGTTCTGGGCGGTCGCGATGCCCCCCGCGTAGGTGACGTCGAGTCCCCCGACGGTACCGGCGAGCAGCGAGGTCTCAGGGATCAGCACGGTCCCGCCGACGAGCGCGACCGCAAAGGCCAAGGTCACCGCGCGACTGCGGGTGAGGGAGAGAGTTGCCGATTGGGCTTGTCGGAACTTCACGAGCGCTGGAAGAACTCGATCTCGGTGATGGCAACGCCGTTGCCTTTGTCGGACGGGTAGACGGTGAGGACCTTGACGGTCATCGACTGGGCGCCGTTGACCTTGACGTTGAGACGTTGGAAGGCGGATTGGTCCTTCAACGTCTCGGTCCGCGGAGCGCCGGCCGACTTCGGGAAGAAACTAATGAGGACCTTCTTGGGACGCGCCTCTGAGAGGAAGGCCTGCTCGCTCGGGCCGGCTCCCGAGAGGAGCCCGATGTAGTAGATCGATGTCTTCTGGCTGAAGACCGCGGTGATCGACTGGCCCGCGCCGTGGACCTTCTTGCTCGGCAACGACTGCCAGTAGGTGTTGTTCCCATCGTCGACGGCGTTTCCCGCAGGATGGTTCGGGTAACTAGTGGTTGCATTGGCACCGATCGCGAACTGCTGGGTGTAGGAGATGTTGACCTTATTGAAGATGGATCGGGCAAAGCCCGAATACCAGTTTCGGAGCGGTGCCGCTATTGGCCCCAAGAAAGAGAGGATGATACCTAGCCCGATGAGGAATGTCCCAGCGCGCGCCGCGTAGCGCATGTAGCGCTCCGACCCGAAACCCCCGCTTGCGGCCCTGCCCCACTTCCCCGGGCGTCCTCCGGCGGGGACAATCCGGGTGTCCTTGTGGAAGTGCCGATGCCAAAAACTGAGCTCCCGGTATTGCGGGTCGACGTCGTCGTCAACACGTGGCAATTGCGTGCCACAACGTCGGCAGTAAACCCTCGTCGGGGAGTTGAACTGGTTGCATGACGGGCAGAAGACGTCGCCCGGGCTGGGCGTCACCTGCAGGTCAGGCCCCCCGGGGCCGCCGAGCGCGCCGCGCCGGCGTGCGCTCTCGTTGCGCGGCAGCTCCGTCGGCCGACGGAGCGCGAGGCCTCGGTCCGATCGCCCGTCGACCACCTCGGTGGCGCCGGTGGCGAGATAGGCGGAGTCGGCTCCACCCCTGCCGCCGGGGCCGGCCGAGACGGCCTCTCCGGGGCGACGGGGGGCCGTCGAGGCGGGGTCGAGGAGTGACTGCGGCGCCGAGCCGAGCGCCGCGACGTCCTGCGCGCTCGAGCCGGGCGGCGTGAGCGCGAGCTCGCGTTCGAGGTCGTCGGCGTCGTCGCGGTAGCCGGCGAGCGAGTCGGCGCGCACGACCGGCACCGCGACGGTGTCCGGTGGCTTCTCGATCGCCTTGCCGTCCTCACTGAGCGCCGGAGCGGCCGGGGCGGCGGCCTCCCCCGCGAGCTCCCCGCCGCCCTCAGCCTCAGCGGTGGCGGAGGGCGCGCTCGCCTCCGCGGGCGCGGTCGCGTCGGCGGGGGGGCTCGCCGCCCCGAGCTCGCGCCACTCGTCCGCGGGGTCGACCTTCGGCTTGGGCGGGAAGCCGAGCTTGCTGCGGACGCGGGTGAAGAAGCTGGGAGGGGGAGGGGGCTCGGGCTCGGGCTCCGGTTCCGGCTCGGGCTCGGGCTCGGGAACCTCTTCGACGTGCTCGCCGGCCCACTCGAGGTAGCGGCCGCACGAGGAGCAGAAGTCCTCCTCGTCGGGGTTGCGGTGGCCGCAGGCCTTGCAGATGATCACGTGCGGACGACCTCCACGCGGTGCGGGATGTGCGCCGGCTTCGCCGAGGCGACGAGGCGGTCGAGGCGCCCCTCGTCGATCAGCGAGTCCCCCGGGACGCGGACGCGCACCACGAGACGCGGCGTTCCCTCGCCGGGCAGCGCCGAGTTGGGCTCCAACGAGTACGTGCAGCCGCCGCTCTCTTCGATCTCGGGCTCGACGCCGGCGTAGATCGCGACGTGCTGGCGAAGGCCCTCGACGGTACCGCGGATCTTGAACAGCTCGACGGCGCGGTTGACGAGCTCGCGTCGCGCGTCGTCGGACCAGGTCTCGTCGAGCTCGACGCCGACCCAGCCGGCGAGGAAGGCGACAAAGTCCTGCGGCGCGAGGGCGGGGTCGAAGTAGGACTCGATGTTGTCGAGGGTGGCGGCGACCGGCGCGAGCACGGCGTCGAAGCCGAGCATCCAGCGCTGGACGAACTCGTCCTCCTGGTAGATCGCGGGCAGCAGCTCGGCGAACCGGTACGGGCTCGGGAGCCCGTCGACGCTCCCCCTCACGGCCCGATCACCCGGACCTCGTGGCCGTAGGAGAAGAGCAGCGCGTTCGCCGCGATCTCGAGGCGCTGGGTGACGAGGCCGCGCTCGCCTGTCACCGGGTCGGCGGGGTAGAGCTGGACGGCCTCGACGAGCTCCACGCCGCCCACCCGCTGCAGGACGGCGTAGACCTCGCCGGCGTGCACGGGGCGGCCGAAGGGCCAGCCGGCCCCGTCCGCTCCGCCGTGGATCGGGTGCAGGAAGTGGTAGAGGGCGGTGGCGGCATCGAGGCGCACCCGGCCGGGGTCGGCGAAGCTGCGCGCCCGCACCTGGGCGACGACCGTGACGCCCTGGAAGAAAGGGGGCTCGACCACCACTCGCGCGCCGACCGCCCGCCGCTGGTCGAGGGAGACGGCGACCTGCTCGAGGAGGGCCGCGGCCGGGGCGAGGCGGGTGAAGGGCATCGTCCCGTCGGCGTCGTCCGCGATCGCGGGGACGACGAGGATGCGCACGCCGGCGTGCGGGTCCTCCTCGGTCGCGGGCACGCAGCGGACGCGCGCGATGCCGGCGGCCGACTGGCGGGCGAGGATCTCGTAGTCCTCGACGGTGACGGCGCGCCCGAGGGTGCGCAGGCTGATCGGGCCGCGCACCTTCGCGTTCTCGAGCTCCTCCCCCTCGACGCCGCCGCCGGCGGGGAGGCGGTTCTCGACGCGGGCGATGAAGGGGATCTGGGTCTTCATCGTCGCGAGCACGCCGCGCGAGACGTTCCCCTTCTCGCCGCCCCCCGAGCGGTACTGGCGGAGCCGCAGCGGCGCGCCCTTCGGCGGCACGTGGCCGTAGTTCCGGGTGGAGCCGTCCTCGAGGCGGATGACCGGCCCGAGGACGATCTCGCCGGCGACGCGGTCCAAGATGAAGTGGCGGTCGTTTTCGTCGCTCGCGGCGAAGGTGTCGACCTCGGTCCACTCCTCCCAGCCGTCGCCGCCCGCGACCTCGAGCACGTGCGGCACCGAGGAGGAGACGACGGGGCGCTGGCGGAGCTGGAAGCTCTGGCCGGCGACGCCCTCGGAGATGCCGATCAGCTCGTCGTCGATCACCTGCGCGTGCACTGCGGTGGTGGTGCCGCCGATCACGAACGCGCTCACCGTCTCGATGCGCGGTGAGGCGGAGTAGAAGGGCTGGCCCTCGTCCGGCTGGGTGACGCGGCAGCGCAGCCAGCCGGCGCGCTGGCCGTCGATCAGCGCCACGTCGTGCTCGGGGGGGACGTGCAGGATGATGTCGCCCGGCTGGTTGAGGCCGCCGGTCTCGTCCCGCTCGAGCTCACAGGGGTGCCAGGCCGTGCCGTCGAAGGCCTCCCAGGCGAGCGGCGGGTTCTCGGGGTCGACGCCGACCCCGACGACGTGGGCGCGGAAGCGGAGCGCGACGACGTTCGAGGGCGCCGCCTCGCTGAGGCCGATGAGCAGCGCCTCGCCGGGGATCGGCACCGCCCCGAAGGCGTCGAAGTCCTCGAGCTCGAGGCGGTCGGTGTGGTCGAAGACGGCGAACTCCTCGATGCCGTGCGAGACGACGCGCGAGATCCCCGACGACTGGATGGTGAGCTCGGCGAGGGTCTCGAAGACGATCGGCTCCTCGCGGTCCACCCGCTGGGTCTGCACCCGCGAGCCGCGGGGGACGACCACCGGGTTGGTCTGCGGCGAGGAGAGCCAGAAGGTCACCGGTGCCTGCGCCGCCGAGGGCGGGAAGAGGCGGACGCCGATGAGCTCCAGGAACTTCAGGTAGTTGCGGTCCGGGACGAGGTTCAGCCGGTAGGTGAGCTGGTCGATCATGAAGGCGAAGGTCTCGATGAGCGTGACACCGGGGTCCGAGACGTTGTGGTCGGTCCACTCCGGGCAGTTCTGCTGGACGTAGCGCTTCGCGTCGTCGACGTAGTCCTGGAAGCGACGGTCGTCCAGATTGGGAACGGGCAACGGCACGCTCAACGCTCCTCAGGAATGACGTAGAAGGGGAAGACGAGGTTGCGCGGGTCGTTGGTGCCGCGCTTTGAGTAGTTGATGGAGATGTAGACCACCGCGTCGTCCGCCCGGTCGAGGTTCACCTGGACGTCGAGCACCGTGATGCGCGGCTCCCAGCGGGCCAGCGCTCGCTGGACCTCGTAGATAATGACACCGGCGGTCGTCGCGTCGGCGGGGGCGAAGACGTGGTCGTGGATGCCGCAGCCGAAGTCCGGTCGCATCGGCCGCTCGCCCTGGGCCGTCGACAGGATGATGCGGATCGACTCGGAGATCTCCCGGTCCCCCGAGACGAGCGCGATCGCACCGCTCGAGGTCGTGGAGAGCGGGAAGCCCCACCCTTGGCCGATGAACTCCTCCGCCATTGGGACTTCCCCTAACCGTTGATCATGACGATCGGCGCGTCGATGGAGAGGTCGGCGTCGCCGGCGATCTCGATCGAGGCACCGTTGATCGTCACGTCACCCTCGCCCTCGATGTTCACCGAGGCCCCGGAGATCGAGAGCTCCCCCTCGGAGGCGAGCGTGAGGTCCCCTTCGGCGTTGATGATGACGTCGGTCCCCATGATCTCGAGGGAGCCGTCGAGGTTGTAGATGCTGAGCGACTGCTCCTCCATGTTGAGGAAGATCCCCTGCACCTCGTCGCCGGTGGCGATCATGATGCCGCTCGTCTCCTCGGAGTCATAGAAGGTGATGTTGTGCTGGAAGCGCGAGCGGATCTGCCGCTCGTTGATGAGGCCGCTCGCCTCGTCGATCGTCTCGGGGCCGGGGGCGGCCTCCATCACGACGTTGTAGAGCGAGCCGATGATCACCGGCTTCGAGGGATCGCCGTGCTCGAAGGCGACGAGGACCTCGTCGCCCTCCTCGGGGATCCAGAGGAAGCCGAAGGCCTCGGAGGCGCCGACCTGGGCGCAGCGGATCCAGCCGCTGATCGCCTCCGGGCCCATCCACTCGAAGAGCACCTGCACCCGAGCCTGGTCCTCGGGGTCGCGGCAGTTGATCACCGTCGCCGAGCAGACGCCGGGCATGCGGTGCGGGATGGGCGTGGAGCCGATCTCCGGCCCCTTCGCGAGGCCGAGCATCGTCCGGTCCTGCCAGCCCGAGGCCGTGAAGGTCGTCGTGTAGCCGGTGAGCGGGCTGTAGCTGTGGCGCGCCGAGGTGAGGGTGTAGGCGCCGTCGAAGGGCTCCCCCGCCGCCGAGAGGTTGATCGCCACGCCGGCGAGCAGCGAGGGGTTGCCGGTCGACTCGCCCTCGATCTCCGCGTACGACTCGGCGAGCTGGTTGCCGAGCGCGGCCGCCTTGGTCTCCGCCTCGTCCTCGTCGTCGGTCGCGAAGTAGAGGCTCATGAAGGTGTTCGCGCCCTCGATGCTCGAGAGCTCCTCGGGCTGGGTGAGCATCTCGGTGCCGATCGCCTCCGCGGGGGATATCCCGACGACCGGGGCGAACTCGACCGGGCTCCACCCCATCACCGTCACGTCCTCGACCTGCTCGGTCGAGCGCACCACCGAACGGAGGCGGACGAGGCCGGCACCGAGCACGAGCTCGGTCGGGAGGCTGAACTCGAGCGTCCCGGGGACGTCGCCGGCGATCGGCGGGATGATCGGGCTGAAGCGGAAGACCCCGTTCTGCATGTAGGCGCGGTAGCCGTTGTCCATCGCCAGCATCTGGATGAAGTCCCAGTCGGTGACGCCCGCCTGCGCCTTGTACTGGTAGATGTCGTCGGTCGGGTCGATCTCGTTCAGCTCGATGCCGTTCTCGGCGAGGATCTCCTCGACGATCTCCGAGGCCATCATCATCTGGTAGGTGCGCACCTTCTTGCCGCGCATCAGCCGGTTGGTGAGGTCGAAGCCGCGGATCGTCGTCTTCGGGCCCTCTTCGTCGAACTCGAGCTCCCAGGCGTTGACCTCGCCGATCATGATCGGGTGCGGGAAGCCCTCACCGGCGTCGATCGAGAGGATGATCTCGGTGCCCGGCAGGAAGAAGCCAAGCTCGACCACGTTGCGCGCCGGGTCGCGGAAGGTGAGCTCGAACATGTCCGGCAGGTGGACGCTCGTGTCGAGCGTCCAGCGCAGCAGGAGGTCGCCGACCACCGGGTCGAGGGGGGTCCCGTCGATGAGGATGATGAGGCTCGCGGTCCACTGCGTGTCCATCGCCGCGTCCTAGCTGGTCGACGCCGCGTCGGAGCGCGGCGGGATGAGCACGGTCGTGCCGGGGGCGACGCGCGTCGGGTCCTCGATGCCGTTCGCGCTCGCGATCGCGCGCCACATCGTCGGCTTGCCGTATTCACGCTGGGAGATCGACTGCAGCGTGTCGCCGGCGACGAGACGGCGGGTGCGGCGCGCGCGACCACCGGAGGTCGGGTTCTGGCTGGCGAGGCCGACGGGGATCTCCTTCATCGAGAGGCTGCAGGTGGCGCGCACCGGGGTGCCGTTCGGGAGGAAGAGCTGGTAGTTCACGGAGACGCTCTCCATGTAGGCGAGGAACGACAGCGACTCGCCCCAGCCGAAGATCACGAACGGCGGCGACGGCGACTCCATGACGAGCGAGAGGATGGTCGGCTGCAGGCAGGAGAAGAGCAGTTCGACATCGGTCTGGATGCTCCGCTGGTCGCCCGTCGTCGTGTCGAGGATCATCTCCATCGACAGCGAGCGCTGCTTGGAGCCCTTCCAGACCGGCGTGGCGGTCGGCCGCGAGCCGGCGTCGATCTCGTGGCTCCAGGAGGCCGACTTCTCGACCTTGTACTCCTTCGGGTTGAACATGAAGTCGATGCGGTTGCCGACCGTGCCGGAGAACTGGGTCTCGGCGCCGTTCGCGACCGAGCTGTTCGTCGCCCCGCCCGACGCGCCGGCCATGTCCTCGGCCGCGATCCCCGCCGCGCCGAGCGCCGCGGCGGCCATGCCGCCCGCAGGCGAGGAGGGCGGGAGGATGAGCAGGTAGGCGCGCTGCAGGTTGCCCCCCGAGAGGATGCTGTCGGCGCCGGTCTCTGCCGAGTCGCCGACGTTGCTGAGGCCCGCGACGACTCCCTGGTTCTGGAAGGCGCTGGCGGCGCTGCTGGCGTCAGAGCTGGCGGTGCTCGCGACGCTGTCGGCGTTGGAGGTGATGGTGCTCCCGAGATCGCTCATTTTCGTTCCTTCCCTGCCTAAGCCTGGCCCAGCATGATCGCGCCGTAGGCGAGCTCGAGCGTCTCTGTCGCCTGCTGCGGATTGCCGGCGTCGAACGACGGCCCGGTCCACTTCGCGGGGAGGACCCCCGAGAGCTGCCAGGTGAAGATGGGGGTCATCGAAGGCGAGAGCGCGGTGAGCTCGGCGGTCGACAGCGAGGTGGCGTTCACCGAGGCCTGCAACCAGGCCATCGTCTTGTGCGTGTCGGGGCCGATCGGCCGCGTCACCTGCAGGTTCGGGTACTTCACCCGTCCGCGGCGAGGGAAGACGTTCATCCCGCCGCCTCCCTCTTCGATCGTGGTGACGCCCATGTCCATCCCGAGCCCGGAGCAGGTGATGAACATTCCGAGGTCCCAGGAGTCGATGACCAGGCTGAAGTAGACGCTGAGAACGGTGTCGAAATCTGGATCGCTGCTCACTTCGTCCCTCTAACGGTGCAGGCCGGTGATCATCCCGGCCCGTTCACGGTCGCGGCCGAGCTCGGCCTTCAGCTTCTGACTGATGTAGGGGTAGATCTTGGAGGCGAGGGTGCGCGCCGCCTCGGCGGTGAGCTCGCCCTCGGCAGCGGGCTCGTCCTTCTCCGGCTCGGGCTCGGGCTCCGCCTCCGGCTCCGGCTTCTTCCTCGAGAACGGGTTGCCGATGAAGTTCGCGGCGAGCTGGCCGAGGAAGCGCTGCACCGTCGGGGGCTCGGCCTCCTGGGTGCCACTGCGGACGATCGGCGCGCTCGGGGCGAAGGCGCCCTGCGGCGCGGCCGCGAGCGAGCTCGTCTGCACGGTCGCCTGCGCCTGGGGCACGGCCGAGAGCGGCAGCGGCTGGACGCTGAACGAGGGGCGCTCGATCTCGGTGGCGACGAGGGTGGCGGTCGCCCTGGGGGCGGCGGAGCTGGCCGCCTGCGGGGCACCGAGGGGGAGCTCGCCGCGGGGGAGGCCGGTGAGCGAGGTCGTGGGGAGAGCGGTACCGAGGGCGCTGCGCTGCAGCGGCGTGGAGGCGGTGGGCAGGCGGCTGGCGGGCTCGAGCGCGACCCGCACGGCGGGCGACGGCGGGATCTCCGGGCCGGAGAACGACGGGCGCGCAATCGGCTCGGCCCCGAGGGGCGCAGCGAGCGCGAGCGGCTCCTCGCCGCCGAACGGCTCGGGGGCGGGCTCCGCCGTGATCGACGGCGAAGCGAACGGCTGGCCGCCCTCGGTGCCGTGGGGGGCGAAGTCTCGCGGCGGGGTCACACCTCCGTCGACGGAGAGACGCTGCACCGCCGGCGGCGGGGCGGCGGCGGGCTGGGCGGCGGAACGCGCCGCGCCGAGCACCGGCGGGAGGAAGGTCGGCTTCACGGGCGCCGAGGCGCTCCTCGCCGCAGCAGCCGGTGCGCCCGAGGAGTCGGGCGGCGGCGGAAGGCTGAAGGAGCCGCCACCCACCGGCGACGCGGCCGGTGGCATCGCCGAGGAAGCGGCGGAGACGAACGGCGGCGGCGTCTGACGCTGCACCGTTGCGGGCGCGGCGCTCGCGGGCGCCCGCCAGGGCCACTGCGCAGGAGCGATGCGAGTGTCGCCGACGACGGCGCTGTGGGAGACGGCTTCGCCGACGGACAGGAGCTGGAGGACGAGCGCCGGCGGCGGGGCAGCGCCCTCGGCCTCCTCTTCGGGTGCGAGCTCGTCGTCGGGGAGCGACAGCGCGAGCGGGCGCTCGCCGAGCGTCGGGAGCGAGCGACCCGCCGCGGCGGGCGGCGCGACGTCGGTGAACTGCTCACTCGGGGCGTCCCAGGCGAGCTCCTCGAGCGGGACCGCACCCTCCATGTTGGTGGGGGGGGTCTCGGGGGCGGCCGCAGGCACCGGAGAGGCTGCGGCGGGAGCGGCGAGCGGCTCGCGCTGGAGGGGAAGATCAAAGGCGGCCGCGTACAACGCCGCAGCGTCGGCGGCGGGCGACACGTCGAAGAAGGGTCGTGCCGTCTCGGGGAGCTCGACGAGCGGCTCCCCGATCCCACGCCTGCCGCCACGCCCGCCCTCGGTCCCGGCAAGGTCGAGCGTCGGCTCCGAGGCATCAGCCCCGCTCGGCGAGTCCGCCTCCACCTCGGGCTCCGCGGAAAGGGAGGGCTCGATCGGCCGCTCCCCGAGGAGCGGCGCGCCGCTTTCGGGGGCTGCTGAGGTGCCGGGGGGCGTCGCCGCCGTCGGAGCGGCCGGTGTCGCGGGCGGCGCGGGCGCCGACACCGCGAGGGGCTCGCGCTGGATCGTGGGCGGCGCCGCGACGGGACCTTCCGGCGCGGCGAGTGCCTCGAACGCAGGCGCCGCGCGCTCGACGCTGGCGTGCGCTGCCCCGAGCTCGCGGTAGACGAGCGGCGGCGACTCGTCGCGCAGCAGGGTCGGCCGCGGCGCCTCGACGACCGGCAGCACGGGTGGGAGCTCGGAGAGCGGCGTCGTGCCGACCGTCGGCGCATCGGGCTCGTCAGCGGCCGCTACGGGCGGAGCAGCGGGGCCGACGGGCCCATTATCGACGGCCTCGGGTGGGAGTGATGGTGGCGCCGGTGCGCTCGCGTCGAACGCCGACGGTGGCGCGGGCAGGCTCACTGCGCTCGCGAGCGCGCTTGCGGCGGCGTCTGCGGTCGTCTCCGCGGGCGTCACGAGCGGCAGGTCGGGGAGCGCCGCGTCTTGTTGCTCGGGAGGAGCCGCGTCGAGGTAGCCGGCACCGTCCACGAGCGGAGGCTCCTCACCGACGAGAGGTGCCTGGGCGGAGGGCTCCGGCGCTGCGACTCCGCCCGGAGCTGGCGCGGCGACCGCGCCGAGCTCGATCCGCTGGATCTCGGGGGCGGGCGGGGCCTCGACGAGCGACTCGGCGCTTTCAGTGCGGCCGCTCGCGGCGGGGGCGACGAGAGGGAGCTCCGGGAGTGGTGTGACCGACTCTGCCGCCGGACCGACGTTTGGAGTCTCCTCGAGCGGGGCAACCTCGACGAAGATCGACGGAGGTTCAGGGAGGGCCTCCGCTCCTACCACCGGCTCGACCCGCACCACGGCAAGGCCCGTCGGTGAGGTCGGTACCGCTTCCACGGGCGGCGCCACGGGTGCCGCCGACTCGGCGGCGGGGGCGGGGGCCGTCTCCTCTGGGTGCTCTTCTACGGCCGCGCCCTCCGTGGGAGGGGACGCGGATGGAATGGGCGCGGGCGCGGCCTCGACCGGCGTCGGGGCGCTCACGATCGTGGGGCTGGGTCTCGGTGGCGCCGGCGCCGCAGTCGCCGCCTCGCGCTGCACGGGAGCGCTCGGCTGTGGACGGAGGTCGAGCGCTCCGCGCTGTGGCGCGTCCACCGGCCCCGAGGGAGCCTCGGTGGGCTGGATCTGTGCGATCCCGGTCACCTCACCGGCGGGGTCGGCCTCCGAGCGACGGTGCGAGAGCGGGAGCAGCGAGACCGTCGGGTTCTTCCAGCTCGCGAGGTCCTCGCTGAAGTGCGCGGAGGCGATGCGTGGCATCGGCGGAATCGAAGAGGCGATCGGGGTCAGCTCGGTCCAGCCCGGATCGGCCGGCTCGGTCTCGGCGAGCGTCTCCGGGGCGGCGGCTTCGGGTGGTGCCGGGGCAGCCGGGGGTGCCTCAAGGACACTGCGCTGCGCCACGGGCGCGTCGGGGGGCGCGACCGCGTGATCGGGCGCGTCATCACCGGGAGCGACCGAGCCGTCCTCATCGGAGGACGGCTCGTCGGACGCCGAAGCGGAGCGAAATGGCCAGAGGCGCAACGGGCTACCTGTCTGCCGCGCTAGCCCTCACCGGAGAGCCGACGGTTGATCGAGCCGATCTCGTCGACGAAACGCCGGCGAGTGGTGTGTTCGAGGTCGAGGATCTCCTCGAGCGACCAATGGAAGTGGTAAGCGACGTACGCGACCTCCTCATAGAGACGGTCGGTCGCGTACGTCACGATTCCCCCAGGCGACCACCGGCCAGATCGACCGAAAAGCGCTCGTGGCACGCCGGGCAGGTGACCGCGGCGAGCGTGTGGCCCTCGGAGTTGATCCGACGGTAGAGGTCCTGGAGGAATGCGAGGTCCGACGCGAAGAGGTTCTCCACGATCTGCGCGGTGACGTAGTCCGCCTCGAGCGTCCCGAGTTGGGTGATCACGCGCGCCAGCAGTACGACGGTGAGATAGGGCGGGTTCGCCCGCACCCGGTCGTCGTGCAGCGGGAGGAGCTCGTCACGGGCGGTAGCGAGACGCATCCGGCCGGTGCGGTGCACCGCGCCGGACGCGTCCACGAAACCGCGTGGCAAGACGAAGTCGAACTCCGTGCGGAGCCCGTGGTCGACCTCGGCCACGGGGACCTCCGCCTGCGGTGGGGCCGCGACCGACCCCCCCGGCTCGAAGAACTCCTCCATTTCTTCTCCGCCGTCCTCCTCCGGCCGCGTGCCGGCCGGACCGCGACGCATCACTGAGAGGAGCTGAGACCTTCGTGCGAGATCGTGAGCTTCTCGGTGAGAACCGAGGTGTCACCCGCCTTCAGGGTCCCGTACTCGATGCTCTTCGCCCAGCCGTTCACGAACTTGAACGACTGCACAACGGTGCCGAGGTAGTCGTAGATGTTGATGGTCCCGTTCTTCCGGGCGGGCAACATCTCACCGTTCATCACCAGCTTGATCCAATCGTGCCACTTGAGGTCGGAAGTGACACCACGCGTCAGCGTGATCTCACCGGACTTCATCCGGCCCGGCAGCTTCTTGTTGATGTACTTGCCATCGCTGGTGTTGTGCTTCATCTCGATCGCGTCGACCTCGAGCTTCAGCCCGCTGATCTCCTGGATCTCCTTGATCTCGATGTTGTCGATGTCGAGTCCGAAGGACCATCCGACACCAGTGTCGAAATCTGGCAGTGCCATGGGGTCTCCCTCCTTGGGTTTCCGGTCCTAGTCCGGTGTTGTGATCTCCGAGTTTGAAAACGCTGCCGCCTCGCGGCGGCTGGACTCCGCGTCGCGGGCCGAAGCCCGCACCACGGCGTGCCGGCTACTCCGCGACGAGGCTCGAGCCGCCCGAGAACTGCGAGAGACGGAAGATCACGAACTCGGCGGGCTTCACCGGGGCGAGACCGATCTCACAGACGACCTGACCGGCGTCGATCCCTTCGGCCGGGTTGGTCTCGTCGTCGCACTTCACGTAGAAGGCCTCCGCCGGCGACGCTCCGAAGAGGGCGCCCTTGCGCCACTCGTTCACGAGGAACGAGGCGATGGTGCGGCGGATCTTGGCCCACAGCGCGCGGTCGTTCGGCTCGAAGACCACCCAGTCGGTACCACTGAGGATCGACTCCTCGAGGTAGTTGAACAGGCGCCGTACGTTGATGTAGCGCCACGCCGCGTCCGACGAGAGGGTGCGCGCACCCCAGACTCGGATGCCACGGCCGGGGAAGGCGCGGATCGCGTTCACCCCGATCGGGTTGAGTAGGTCGTGCTCGTTCTTGGTGATGTTCAGCTCGATGTCGATCGCGCCGCGGATCACCTCGTTCGCCGGTGCCTTGTGCACGCCGCGGTTGTCGTCGTTGCGACTCCAGATCCCGGCAATGTGGCCCGAAGGAGGCATGAACGTGTTCGTGCCCGAGGCGGGGTCGAAGACCTTCACCCACGGCCAGTAGAGGGCCGCGTATTTGGAGTCGTAGCCGGCGGTGTCGACGCGCCAGTCCTTGATGCCCTGGGCATTCAGCCCGGGCGGCGGGTCGATGATCGCCAGCCGGTCACCCATCAGCTCGCAGTGGGCGATCATCCCGAGCTGCACGGCCTTCACGCCCTCGAGGTCGATGAGACCCTTCTCGTGAGCGCTCATGAGGTCCGGGACGACGAGCATCGTGACCTCGTCGATGGCCTCGAGGCCACCGACGCCCGAACGGGCCGCCGAGTCGCCGACGTAGTCCCCGGCGTTCATGCTCTCGGGCGCTGACTCGCCGCCGCCGGCGAGGGTGACCTCGCCGCGGGCGACCGCCTCGACGGCAGTGCGGCTCGTCTCCTCGAGACGGATGAGCGTCGAAGTCGCGTTCACGACGGTGACGACGTTGGTGCGGCCGCGACGGGTGCTCACCGGGTCAAAGTGCTCCACCGTGTCGCCCTGCTTCACCGTGATCTTGAAGGCACCTTCCTCACCGGCCGCAGCCTCGGAGTCGGCGACCGTGACGGTGATGTCGTTGCCGACGCTGCCGGCCTCGCTCGCGGTGAGCTTGTAGGCACTGAGGGGGCTCTCGCCGCCCGAGGTCAGCTCGGCGACCGCCGGCTGCACGGCGCCGCCGCCGCCGATGCGCACGACGTAGGCGGTGCCACCGCCGTTCTGGAAGTACGCGAAGACCGACAGAGCCAGGTACGTGCCTTCGACCATGTCGCCGAAGTTCTGGACGTACTGGCTCCAGTTCGTCACCAGGGTGGGCGTATTGAACGGACCCTTTTCGGCGAGGCCCACGAAGGCCGCCACCGCGGTTCCGACACCCTCAATGGGACGAGAGCCGGACTCGAGCTCCTCGACATAGACGCCGGGAGACAGATACGTGGGCATGAACACTCCCTCCTAGAAGACTCTTTTGAACCTGCACATCATCGATGCCGCCCGGCAGGCATTCCATGCCGGATGGGCGCCCGTTCGGGAGAGCGACCTTTCCCGATCGGGCATTCCCTTCACCTCGGGCAACCCACCTGGAGTGAGTTGTTGCCGGTGGGCCGGGGCTTTCGGCGCGGGTCGTTCGGCGCCGCGATGCCGCGGAGTGAGCGGTTGCGCGGGAAGCTACGCCCGCACGGCTCAACCTTCGGAGTCGCCCTCGTCCATCTCCTCTTCCCCTTCGCGCTGCAGGGGGAGCTCTTGGACCTCGGCCTCGTCGGACTCCTCTTCGCCCTCGCGCTGCAGCGAGATCTGCTGCAGCGGGAGCTCCTGGACCTCGGCCTCGTCGGACTCCTCTTCGCGCTGCAGGCTGACCCGCTGCACCGACGGCCCCGCGGAGGCCTGGGAAGGCGTCTGGCGCTGGGTCGCGGTCATCAGGCTCTCCGCGCTGCTCTCGGCCTCACGCTCGAAGCGGTCGCTCGGATCAGAGACCTTGATCCCGCCCTCGCGCGGCGTCCCGTCGACCGGGCCGGAGCGCTGCTGCACCACGTGGGTGAGCTCGTGGGCGAGGGTGCGCTGAGCAGAGGGCGTCCCCGGCGAGAAGTGGTCCGGGTGCAGCACGACGTCGTTGCCGACCGTGTACGCCGCGGCCTGCACGGACTCGGCGGACTCGCGGTCGACGTGCAGGCGGACATCGGAGAGGTCCGTCTTCAGGTGCTGCTCCATCGTGGTGCGCGTCGGGGCGTCGAGCGATGTCCCGCCGCCGGAGCCGATGACGCCGTGCACCGGCGAGCGCTGGGCACCCTCGGCCTCGTCACGCTGCAGGTAGGCGGCAGTGCCGGCATTGCCGATCGAGCGCTGCAGTCGCAGCACCGAGGTGGCGTTCATGCTCTGGCGCTGGGTGGCGGGGCCCGTCGCGTGCGCGGCCGACTCCTTCGGCGCCGGCTCGGGCTTCTTCTCGAGCTCGTTCGCTGCGAGGAAATCGGCGTCTTCAAAGGCTCTCGACATCGCGGCCTCCTTCGACCGAAACGTTACCGGTCCCGGCGCGGACGCGTCGGGGGAAATCTCTCGGCTGCGGGATCACTTCGGCTCCTCCTCGAGCGCGTCGTACCACGACCCGAACTCCGAGCGCACCGAGAGGCGGCCGAGCTTGCGGTACTCGCGGTGCACGGCACGCACGAGGTCGCCCATCGACAGCGACGAGCGGCGCTCCGCCGCGAGGTAGGCGGCGGTGATCGCGATCGAGCGGATGTTGCCGCCCGAGAGCTCGAAGGCGTCGGCGAGGAAGTCGAGGTCGACGTCGGCGTCGGTCGGGATCTGCGCGCCGAGACACTGCAGCCAGAGAATCTTGCGCTGGTCGACATCGGGGAAGGGGAAGTCGACCACGGTGTCGAGGCGACGGGTGAAGGCCTCGTCGACGTTGGCACGCAGGTTGGTGGCGAGGATCGCGAGGCCGTCGAAGGTCTCGATCCGCTGCAGCAGGTAGGCGACCTCGATGTTCGCGTAGCGGTCGTGCGCGTCGCGGACCTCGGAGCGCTTGCCGAAGAGCGCGTCCGCCTCGTCGAAGAGGAGCACGCCGTTCACCCCGTCGACCTCGGAGAAGATGCGCTCGAGGTTCTTCTCGGTTTCACCGACGTACTTGTCGACCACGGTCGCGAGGTTGATGGTGTAGAGCTCGAGGCCGAGCTCCCCGGCGATGACCTCCGCGGACATCGTCTTGCCGGTCCCGGACTCCCCGGCGAACAGCGCGGTCACCCCGGTGCCGCGGCCGCCGCCCGGCCGCAGCTGCCACTCGCCGAGCACGGTCTCGCGGTGGCGGATGCGGGCGACGAGCTCGCGCAAGAGCAGCAGCGTCGGCGTCGGGAGCACGAGGTCCTCGAAGCCCACCCCCGGCTCGATGCGCCGCGCCATCCGTTCGAGGCCTGCCGCGTTCTGGGCGAGGGCGCCGGAGCGCAGGTGGCGAGCCGAGAGGGGGGCGCCGGCGAGGGTCGCCTGCCACTTCGCCGCCTCGGCGGCGCGCGCCATCTGCTCGGGGGCGAGGCGGAAGGCGGCGAGCGACTCCGACAGCGCCTCCTCGTCGTCGAGCACGCCGCCGAGGCTCACGTTCCAGCTCTCGAGGCGCTGCTCGCTCGCCGGCATCGGCGCGTCGAGGAGCAGCGGGACGCGCTGCGAGCAGGCGGGGTCCCAGGCGGAGCGCCCGAGGAGGATGACGGTCGCGTCGAGCTCGGCGAAGGCCCGCACCGCGGCGCGCTCCTGCTCGCGGGGGCCGCCCGAGAAGGCCTCGAGCGGCCCGGCGACGAGGCCCGCCTCGATGAGCCGCGCCTCGCGACCGGCGATGCGCGCCACCCCGGCGATGTCCGCGTCCGGCTCGAGGCGGGCGAGGTCGAGGTCGAGGGAGCGCTCCCCCACCGCGCCGAGGGCGGCGACGGCGAGGGCGCGGCCGGCCGAGCCCGCCTTCTCGCGGACGTAGACGAGCGCCGCGCCGGCCGCGAGGACGCGCGCCAGCGGGGCCTCGTCGACGACCACCGGGGGCGCTTCGCGGACGAGCAGCGGGGCGAGCTCGGGGTCGGGGCGGTCGTCGCCGAGGAGGTGGGCGGTGACCCGGTCCGGAACGCGCAGCGAGCGCGACAGGAAGGGGTGGTCCTGCTCCTCGATGAGGATCAGCCCGCCGGCGACGAGCGGGGCGAGGCGGCTGAGGCGGCTCCTGCCCTCGCGGCTCCCGACCTGCTCGCCGCAGAGCTCGAGGGCGAGGCCGATCGTGGCACGGCGCTTGGTGACGTCGTCGTTCAGGTAGCCGTAGAGGCGCTCGAAACGACCGTCGAGGTCGGGGGCGACCGCGACGACGAGCAGGTCGACATCGAGGGGGCTGAGGGCGAAGCGCTCGGCGAGGCGGGTGAGGCGGCTGGCGTTCGCCCCCGGGGCGAAGGCCTCCTCGACGCGCTCGCGCGACTCGGCGAACTCGGCAGTCGGCTCGGGCAGCTCCGGCCAGCCGCCGGCCAGCAGCCGCTCGACGTCCTCGTCCGAGACGTAGAGGCCCTTGAATGCGTCGTCGGGGTTCGGGTCGACCTCGCGGCGCGCCGCGACCGCGGCGCGCACGCGCGCCTCGAGGAGCGAGAGCCGCAGGCGCAGGTGGAGGCTGGTGTCCTCCTCCGCGGAGGGCGGGGCCGGCTCGCCGGCAGCGCGCGGCGTGCCGGCGGCGCGCCGTCCGGGACGGTCCGAGAGCTGCACCATCGCTAGATCCTGTGGGCGACCGAGGGCTTCATTCGCCCTCCCCCTCGGCCTCGGGCGCGTTGCGGGCGGCGCCGGCCACGCTCTCCTGGCCGGGCTCGCCGAAGGTGCGGACGCCGAGACCACCCTCGGCGGGCGGTGCGGTGACCGGCATCGGCTCGAAGGTCATCGGCGCGGTGAGCACGAGGTCGAGCGAGGCCTTCAGCTCGCCGCCGAGCGAGGTCCAGACCTCGGAGATCTGGCGGTTCTCGGGCGGCGGCTTGGCGACCTCGAGCAGGATCGGGATGCCGAGCGCGGCGAGGCTCCCCGTCAACATCTCGTCGGGGAGGGTGCGGTGACGGATGAAGCAGGAGAGGAGCGCCGACAACAGGCGGTGCTCGTCCTCGGGGCGCTGCGTCCAGGCGGTCGCGAGATAGGAGAGGCGGTAGTAGCGGGGGGGCTCCATCGTCGCCCGCAGCACGCCACCGTCGTCGCGGTCGAGGTAGTTGCCGGTCGAACGGCGGCGCGGGTCCTCGCGGATGTCGTAGAGGTAGAGGTTGACCGTCGGCGTGTTGCGACGGCTCGCCCAGTCCTTGTTGGGCGCGTCGAAGACGACCTCGACCCCAGCCCCCTGGACGGCGTCCTCCTCGACGAGGGTCTCGAGCGCGCTGCTGATCTCGTGGATCATGGCGAGAGCCTCGCGCTCCCACGGGCGCCCGTCACGGGAGAGCTGGCGGAGACGCCGGGGGCGGGTGCCTGAACGGGCAGGGCCACCGCGGTGCGCTCAGATGACGCCGACGCGCAGCGCGTAGGCGACGGCGTGGCAGCGGTTGCGGAGGTTGAAGCGCGAGGTGACGTCGTGGATGACGTTCTTCACCGTCCGCTCGGAGTAGGCGAGCTGGGTGGCGATCGCCGAGGTGTCGTACCCGTCGGCGATCAGCCGGAGCACCTCGATCTCGCGCTCGGTGAAGCCGTTGAAGAGCAGCCCCCGCGGCTGGAGCACGTTGCGCTGGAGCTTTCCGACCTGGGAGAGGAGCGACCCGAGGAGGTCGGGCGGGAGCGTGCCGTGGCCCTTCACCGCCGCGCTGAGCACCGAGGCGAGGCGCTCGGGGGCAGCCTCGGTGCGCCGGAGGATGGCGCAGGCGCCGGCCTCGACGGCCTTCAGGACGCCGAGGTCGTCGAGGCTGGTGGCGACGACCACGACGTGCAGGCAGCCGTTGCGCATCAGCGTGCGGATGGAGCGGGCGGCCTCGTCGTCGATCTGGTCGACGACGACGACGGCCACCGCGGCCTTGCCGGGCTCGTCGACGACGCTCAGCTCGCTCTGCCCGCGCAACTGGGAGGAGAGGCCGGCGCGGGTGATCTGGTCGCGGGTCTCTACGTAGGTGGCGATCCGCCGGGTGAGGTACTCGTGCTCTCGGACCAAGGTGCTCATGGCTGCTCTTCTCGCGCGTGACGGTGCTCACTGCCCTCCCCCGTCGGGGGGAAGGGGCGGCCGGGGGCAACCCATCTTGCACGAAGGTGCAACACTCCGCCACCCGCATATTCTCGCCACTACCTGGCCCTGTGCAAATGGTGGGAGGGAGCGCGGCGCGGCGCGCTGCGGCTGGTGCTCCTAGAACTCCGTCATCGCGAGCACCGCGGCGTTGAACTCGTGGAACTCCGGCGACATCGTGATCGGCAGCAGCGCGAGGAGCTTCGCGACGTCCCCGTCGACCTTGATCTTTCCCTGCATGAAGGCGGCGTTCGCGTCGAGCTCACCCTTTTGCATCGCGAGCGCGTCGTCGATGGTCTCGGTGAGGGTCACCTCCGCGTCCTCGAGCGTGCCGAGCTTGTTCTCGACGAGCTTCCCGTCCTCGACGACCCAGTAATAGTTGATGTCACCCTCGGGGCCGCCGGTGATCACGTACTGCAGGCGGGCGCTCGCGCCGGGGCGCTCCGGCTGGCCGACGGCCAGGCGCTTGCTCTCGTCCAGCCACTCCTGGGTCAGCCACTTCGGCATCGGCGCTCCTCAAGCTCGGTCTGGCGGGGAGGATACGGCGGCGGCGTGCGGCGGGGAAGTGGCGGCGCTCAGCGCGCCGCGAGGGAGCGCACGCCGGCGAAGAGGTCGTCCTCGGGGAGCACCACCGGCACCGTCGCCTTGGCGAGGGTGAAGATGTCCTCGCGGTGCAGGTCGGCCTCGACCTCCTCGGGGAGACCGAACCAGTGGGGGGACTGCGGGTCGATCTGGGTCGCGTGGGCGAGGAGGGCGTGGCGGCGGACGGCCTCGAAACCGGTGAGGTCGATGAAGGTCGTCGGCTCCTGCTCCTCGCGGTTGTCGAGCCAGCCCGCGATGCGCTCGGCGTAGGGGGAGTCGAGGCCGAGCTCGAGGAACTTCTCGTGGCGGCGGAGGAACGAGGCCCGTGCCCAACCCGAGTAGTAGAGCTTCTCCGGCTGGTAGGGCTCCCCCGCCTCGGGGTAGCGCGCCGGGTCGGCGGCGGCGTCGAAGGCGACGACGGAGATCTCGTGCACCCGCACGTGGTCGGGATGGTGGTAGCCGCGGCTCTCGTCGCCATAGGTGAGGATCACCTGCGGCCGCACCCGGCGGATCACCGCGACCAGCCGACCGACTGCCTCGTCGAAGTCGGCCTGCGCGAAGGAATCGGGGTTGGCATTGGCCGGCGAGTCGGGCATCCCCGAGTCCCGGTAGCCGAGCCAGACGAGCTCGTCGTAGCCGATGACCTGCACCGCCGCCTCGAGCTCGGCGCGGCGCACCGCCCCGAGGTTGGCGCGCACCTCCGCGGATTCCATCGCCGGGTTCAAGATGTCGCCCTCTTCGCCGCCGGTGCAGGTGACAAGGACGGTGTGCACTCCCGCCGCGTGGTACTTGGCGATCGTCGAGGCACCCTTGGAGGACTCGTCGTCGGGGTGGGCGTGCACGCTCAGCAGGCAGCGTTCCTCGGTCACGCCCCGACCCTACCAACGACCAATCGTAACGCCGCAGAGCCGGTCGTGCTCGCGGGGCGCCACGGGAGGGGGGCCGCCCTATGCTCGGGGACGTGGCAGTCGGCGCAGCGCCGGTGCTGGTGAGCAATGGGAGCGTGCCATGGCCTTCATGAAGCGCCTGTCGAGTGTCGTGCAGGCCAAGGCGAACAAGGTCCTCGACCGCGTCGAGGACCCGCGGGAGACCCTCGACCTCTCTTATGAGAAGCAGGTCGAGCAGCTCACCCAGGTGCGCCGCGGCGTCGCCGACGTCGCGACCGCCCGGCGGCGGATCGAGATCCAGGCCGAGCAGCTGCAGGCGAGCGCCAACAAGCTCCAGAACCAGGCACGCCAGGCGATGGGCCAGAACCGAGAGGACCTGGCGCGCGAGGCGCTCAGCCGGCGGGCCTCGATCAGCTCCCAGCTCGAGTCGCTGAAGACCCAGCACGACCAGCTCGTCGACCAGGAGGACAAGCTAGTCACGACGATGCACGCCCTCGAGGCGCGCGTCGAGGCCTTCCGCACCCAGAAGGAGACGCTGAAGGCCTCCTACACCGCCGCCCAGGCCCAGACGAACATCGGCGAGGCGGTCTCGGGGATCTCCGAGTCGATGAGCGACACCGGGATGGCCGTGCAGCGCGCCCAGGACCGCATCTCCCAGATGCAGGCTCGCGCCGGCGCCGTCGACGAGCTCATCGCCTCGGGCGCGCTGAACGACCTCTCCGGCTCCTCGGACCCGCTGCAGGCCGAGCTCGACAAGACGAGCCGCACCAACCAGGTGGAGCTCGAGCTCGCACAGCTGAAGGGCGAGCTGCCCGCCGGTGCCTCGGCCGAGCTGCCCGCCGGCGCTGCGCCCGCCGCCGCGGGGGCGAGCGCCGAGGAGGAGAGCAGCGAGGAGCCGGCGGAGGGCGAGACGGTCCCGCCGCAGGCGGCCGCCCCTGCGAAGGACCTCTTCAGCCTCGACAGCGGGGGCGGCGCGTGATCGTCCGCATCCTCGGCGAGGGGCAGTTCGAGCTCCCCGCCGACGCAGAGACACGCCTCGCCTCGCTCGACGCGGCGGTCGAGGCCGCCGTCGAGGCGAGCGACGAGGCGGCGTTCCACTCCGCCCTCGATGCGCTCGTCGGCGCGATCAAAGAGGCCGGCGCGCCGCTCGCCGCCGACCGGATCGTCCCCTCAGACCTCGCGGTGCCCGCCAGCGGGGCGAGCCTCGCCGAAGTGCGCGAGCTGCTCGCCAGCGAAGCCAACGCGGGCGCCTAGCAGCGACATGGCCCGCACCCGCTTCCCGGCCGACCGGGGTCTCACGGCACGCATGCTCACGACGGTCTTTCTGATCGGGCTGCTCTACGCGGTCTTCGTCACGGTGCTGCTCGCGGTCCATCTCACGGTGGCCTTCGTCGTCGTGATCGCGCTGGTCATCGGCTTCGTCCAGTACTTCTACTCCGACAAGATCGCCCTCTATTCGATGGGCGGGAAGGTCGTCACCCGCGAGCAGGCGCCGGCGCTGCACGGCGTGGTCGACCGCCTGGTCGCCCTCGCCGACATGCCGAAGCCGGTCGTCGCGGTCGCGCAGAGCGACATCCCGAACGCCTTCGCCACCGGCAGGAACCAGAAGCACGCCGTCGTCTGCGTGACGAGCGGGCTGCTGCGCCGCCTCGACGAGCCCGAGATCGAGGCGGTCCTCGCGCACGAGCTGAGCCACGTCGCGCACCGCGACGTGGCGGTGATGACGATCGCCAGCTTCCTCGGGATCATGGCCGGGCTGCTGACGCGGGTCTTCTACTGGAGCGGCCTGTTCGGCGGCTTCGGCGGTGGCAACCGCAACAACAACCAGGGCGGCGGCAACCAGACGGCGATGATCGAGCTCGCGATGGTGCTCGTCTCGGCCGTCGTCTACGCGGTCAGCTTCGTCCTCGTGCGCACCCTCTCGCGCTACCGGGAGCTCGCCGCAGACCGCTCGGGGGCGATCCTCATCGGCCAGCCGGCACTGCTCGCGCAGGCGCTCGTGAAGGTGAGCGGAGAGATGGCCCGCATCCCGACACGCGATCTGCGGGGCGCCGAGCACTTCAACGCCTTCTACTTCGTGCCGGCGCTCGCCCCGGGCGTCAGCCTCTCGACGCTGTTCGCGACGCACCCGCCGCTCCAGAAGCGCCTCGACCAGCTCGCCAAGCTCGACGCGCAGATGCACCACGGCGCGGCGTGAAGCACCTTTCCTGATGGGCATCCTCGACACCCTGCTCGGGCGCTCGAAGACCGTCCGCCCCAACCTCGACCACCTCTTCGGCCTCCCCGGCGCGCAGGTCACCCTCGAGGTCACCGAGGGGCTCCTCCCGACGGGGCAGGCGGGGGTCTGCTTCAAGCCGGCAAGCGGCGAGGGCTTCGTGGCCACCGAGGAGGAGCTGCGCCAGATGCTCTCCCCGGAGGTCTCCCCCGCCGGCGACGGCGCGAGCACCGAGCTCGCCGGCGAGACCGACGAGTTCGGCTACCGCTGGGTGGTGATCGGCGCCCCGGAGTTCTCCAACCTCGTCACCCATGTCCACTACGTGAACTCGACGCTTGAGGAGCACGGCTACGGCTCACAGCTGTTGTGCTCGGTCTTCGGCTTCGCCAAGAAGGCCCCCGACGGCACCCCCGCGCCGGCGAGCATCTACCTCGTCTACCTCTACAAGCGGGGCGCCTTCTACCCCTTCGTCCCGACCGGTCCCGAGCGCCGCGACAACGAGGCGGAGCTCAGGCTGAAGGTGGAGCTGGAGAGCGACCTCGTCCTCGAGGCCGACCTCGACCGCTGGTTCCCCCTCTGGAAGCTGCCCGTCCACTAGCAGGACGTCCTCCCGGGCCACGGCCGCCGGGGGCGAAGGGATCCCAGGCGACCGGTGCCCGGCGCAGGTGTTCGGTGAGCAGCGCGAGCACCCGCTCGAGCGTGAGAGCGCTCTCTCCCTCGTGGTCGAGCACCGCGACGAGGGCTCCCGCGGCGTCGGCGGTCCAGCGCGCGCCACGGCCCTCCTCCTCGCTCAGCCGCAGCGCCAGCGGCGCGAGCTCCCGCCGGCGGGCGACCGGGCGCGAGACGACGGTCACCCAGCTCTCGTAGCGGTCGTGGTAGGTGAAGCGCGAGCCGCAGGCGACGAGCACGCGGCTGCGGCGGGTCGCGCTGTGCAGCGCCAGCGGATGGAGGGGGATGCCGCCGCGGTGGCCGACCGCGAAGTGACCGAGCGCTACCCCGTCTGGGAGGGTGACGACCGCGAGATCGAGCTCGGGATGCTCCTCGATGCTCACCCTCCCCTCCGCGAGCGCCCGCCGTGAGGCCGTAAGCAGCGCCTCTTCCTCGGCGTAGAGGGCGGCGAAATGCTCGGGGTGTTCGAGCAGCTCGGGGAGGCGGGGAAGCAGTGCCTCGTAGCGGAGCGCTGTCGCAAGCGTGCCGGCGAGCTCGGTCGAGGACAAGATGCGGCCCCGCTCGGGGTCGAGCAGCGCCCGGGCCGCGAGGACACTGCTCGCCACCCCGGGGTCGGGAGCGACGTCGAAGTCGCCCGCCGCGGCGAAGGCGACGAGACGGTCTCCCAGCGCGAGCGCCCGCTCAGGCTCGACGAGGGTGAAGAGGCTCGCGAGGCCGTCCTCGTCGAAGTGGTCGTTGGTCACCGCCTCGGCGCCCCGCCAGGCACCTCGGCGGCCGACCGCGGCGAGCGCGATCTCGGCGGACAGGTCGCGCCGCAGCCGGCGCGGTGTGGCGCTCCCGGGCCAGTGCGAAAGGGTGAGGACGGTCCCAGGGCGGGCGGCTCCGTCGACGACGACGTGCGGTCGTCCGCCGAGTTCGTCGATCCCGACGAAGGGAAGGGGGGTGCGGGGCGTCAGCCGAGCGCGTCGATGCGCGCCGCGAGGTCGACGTCGGCGTCGGTGAGGCCGCCGAGCGAGTGGGTGAGCAGATGGAGCGTGACGGTGTTCCATCGCAGCTCGATGTCGGGATGATGGCCGACTGACTCCGCGAGGCGCCCGACCGCGTTCACGTACTGCAACGCTTCCGCGAAGTCGTGGCGGCGGACCACCTTCACCAGCTCGCCGCCCTCGAGCTGCCACTCGAGGCCGAGCAGAGCCACGCCCAGTGCGGTCGGGTCCATGAGCTCCATCCCCGGGACGTTAACGGGTCGGGACCACGTCGACCGAGGGGCCGAATTTGGCGCCAGGGCTGTAGAAATGGCGCCAGTTCGTCGCCGACGGATGGCGTTCGTCGGCGGGCCCGGCGCCAAAGACGCGGAGCACGTTCACCGTGATCGAGGCGAGGGGCGCGGCCGCCTTCCCGACTCCGAGGCCGAGCCGGTTGACCGTCCCGGGTGGCGCGTCCCACAGCGAGGTCACCCAGCTCGCGGTCCCCGTGGCGAAGACGCCGCCGCCGCCGGGGACGCTGTAGTACGCCATGTCGGAGTAGCCGGAGCCGGTCACTCCCTGCACCGGCGAGTGGGCGAGGATTTCGACCTCGTGGCCGGGAGGCTGGTGCAGGCCCGGCTCGTAGCCGTCGAACTCCGAACCCACCAGGTCCTGTTTTCCGCCGCTCGAGAGGCGTGAACCGTCCTTCAGCCCCGTCCCCGCGAAGACCCATGAGGCGGCGTTTGCCACGACGAGCGGCGCGTTCGCCCCGTACGCCTGGTACATCACGCCGGTCAGCGAGCTCTCTGGGCGTGACACGAGATCGGTCGCCCAAGAGCTACCCGTCGCGAGCGCGGGGTCGGCCTTCGCAATCGGGTCGGCGGCCGCGTCCTTGTAGCAAATGACCCGCCGGTTCCCTCCCGTCGGTGACGCCTCGAGGCGGATCTGCCGGTAGCAGGCGTTGGCGCCGAGGAAGGCGACGTTCAGACCCTTCTCGATCCCTGCCTCCACGGCGTCTCGCATCGGTGTCGACCAGTACTCGTCGTGGCCGAGCGAGATGAGACAGCGGTGCTTGGCGAGGAGTGCCGGCTGCTCGTGGAGGTCGACGTCGGTCCAGTAGGTGAGGTCGAGGCCGAGGCGCTCGGCGAGGAAGATGAAGGGCAGCTCGTTGCCGAGGAAGTCCCCCGAGCCCCGGGCGTCGAGCGCGGTGCGGTCGTGGCCATAGGGACGGTCAAAAGAGACAACCCGCGAGCGGTTCGCGAGGCTGTTCTGTCCGGGGCCCCCGTAAAGGCTGTAGCCGCCATAGGGGTTGTAGGCCTGCCAGGTCGTGACCGAGCTCTGCACGAGGTAGGTCGCCTCGCTCGCATCATCTCGCACAACGAAGGGCACGTACTGCTGCTGGTCGGGAGCGCCCTCCAGGCGGATGAGGTAGCTCCCCGGCGGCCAGTGATCGCCGACCTGCACCCTCCACGACGGCGACCAGCGGCACTCGACGAGGTTGACGCCCGCGGTGAAATGCGGGGTGGGCTGCTGTGTGCCGCGTAGCTCCGGAGACTGGGCGATCAACCGACCCCCGTACCCGCCGTAATAACCGACCCGGTAGACGTAGGCGCGGAAGCTGGCGGCGACGGTGTTCACGTACAGGGTGAGCTCCTCCCCGGCAACCGCACTGACCTTGTCGATGAAGCCCTCGATCGACGGACTCTCGGCGCCGACGACCTTGCGGGGGATGATCCATTTCCGGGTCCGCGCGCGGTGGGCGTTCTCCTCGACCAGCCAGTCGGCGACGCGCAGACCGTCGACCTCGCGCACCCCGCCGCGCGTCGACCTCCTCCCCGCGAGCGAGGTCGTGGGCACTGGACGAGCAGGCCCGCCGCGGCCGCAGGCAGCCGCGACGAGCGCGAGAAGGGTGGACGCGCCGGCGGCCCCCGCGCCACGGAGGAAAGCCCGTCGGTCCACTAGCCGATGCTACGTGTCGTCCCACCATGGGCCTCGCCAGCTGGCCACGAGCGCCAGAATCCGCCCTGCGGGCGGTCTAGCCTCCGGCGATGCGCCAGCAGACCTTGGGTTCGGCCGAGGCGTCGCCCGCCGCTCGGGCCGCGGGCCCCCGCGGCCACAGTGGGGCGGGAATGCTCGCCTTGGGGCTGGGGGCGCTCATACTCCTCGCCGCTGCCGCTGCTGCGCTCCTCGCTGTCGTCCACCACGTGGCAACCGGAAACTCCGACGGCGCGACCGTGGTCCTCGAGGGGCAGGCCGTCGCCAACGGCCACCCGCTGCTGCAGGGCTGGTCCCTCTCGCTGGACTCCTTCTGGACCGTCGACGTGCCCTTCTACGCGGTCGCCGTCGCGCTCTTCGGCACGACCGGCACGCTGATGACCGCCGTGCCCGCGGCGATCGCGGCGCTCGTTGTCGTCCTCGCCGTCGCGCTCGCGCTCGACGGCGGGAGGGGCTTCGCCGCCGCCACCGGGGCGGTGAGCGCCGCCGCCTTCCTCATCTTCCCGAGCCGGGCGATGGCGCTGTTCTTCGTGCAGGGACCGCTGCACGTCGGCAGCCTGCTCTGGTGCCTGATCGCCTTCGCGCTCGTGGAGCGAGACCGCCTCGGCGCACGATGGGCATTGGCCGTCCTATTCCTCGCGCTCGGACTCCTCGGCGACCTCCAAACGCTCCTGCTCGGCTTGATCCCGATGGTCTTCGCCGGCCTCGTCCTCGGCCATCTCCGCCAGAGCTTCCGTGAGGTGAAGGGGCTGTTGCTCGCCCCGCTCGCGGCCGGGGTACTCGCCGTGGTGATCCGCGAGGTGGCGCGGGCCTTTGGCACCTTCGTCGTGCCGCGTGCGAACACTTTCGCCTCAGCTCACCAGTTCCTGCGAAACGTCGCGCACCTTCCGGGCTATTTCGCCGCGCTTGTCGGCGTGGTCGGCGGCCCCTTCACGCCCTCCGGTGTCCCGCTCCCACTCCGTCTCCTTCATTTGCTGGCGCTCGCGCTCGTGCTCGGCGGCCCGGTGGTGACCGGCGTGAGCTATCTGCAGGCGCTCCGCCACTCCCACCGTCGGGCCGTGGAGCTGCCTCCCGGCGCCGTACTCGACCTCCTCCTTCTCGGCGGCTTCGGAATGGGCGTCGCGACCTTCCTCGTGCTCCCGATCATCACGAGCGACGCCTACGCCCGCTACCTGGTGCCGGCGGTCGTCTGCGGCGCGATCCTCGGCGGCCGGGTTGTCGCCCGGACCGTCGCCGGCTTGAGCGGAAAGGCGCTCCGGGTCGGGCTCGTCGGCGTCGGCCTCCTCGTCGTCACCCTCGCGTCGAGCTTCGGCCTCGAGCTTCGGGGTCCCGCCACCTCCCAGCCGGCCGCCTCGCTTGCCGACTTCCTCGCCGCCCACGGCCTCCGCCAGGGCATCGGCGACTACTGGAGTGCCTCGGTGATCACCGTCGTGAGCAAGGACGCCGTGACCGTGCGGCCGGTGATCGAGGAAGCCGGCCACCGCCTCGTCCGCTACGACAAGCAGTCGGCCGCCGGGTGGTATGGCCCCCGGTCCCATTTCAACTTCCTCATCTTCAACGCCCGCGCCGTGTGGAACGGGGTGAGCGGGACTCCAGCAGTGTCGACCTTCGGCCAACCGACGCGCGTCTACGCCGACGGCACCTACCGGATCTACGTGTGGGCAAAGCCCTTCACCCTCTCGACGAAGGGTTCCACCGGCCCCTGAGCTGCGGGCATGGGGGCACCTGGTGGCGTCCGTCAGGGCGTGCGCTGTCCCGGCGGCCAGAGGGGGGACGGATCAACGCTCTGTCGCCCACGACATCCAGGGGCGGCCACTGACCGGACAGCACAATCCGTTCCATGCCAGTTGCGGCGGCGCCCAGAACGACCAAGGGCCGCCTCGCCGGCGTAGCGGCGTGAGGCGGCCCTTGGTCTCGTTCCCTCGGTGCTACAAGGCGATCGACGAGCTCACGATCGTCCCCTTGAAGCCCCTCGGCACCGAGTAGCTCTTGCCGTCTCCAAAGCCGTAGACCTGGCCAGTGGAGTCGAAGAGCGAGTAGCCCTTCCCGCTCGGGGACGCCGCGATGCCGACCAACGAGCGCAGCGGCAACGTCAGCTTCAGCTGCCCGAACATCTTCGCGTCACCGAAGGAGAAGACCTGTCCGGTGACGGTCGCCAGCCAGTAGCCCTTGCCGTCCTTGGTCGGCGTGATGCCGACGATCCGGTATGGGAGCACCATCGACTTCGGGGTGGTGAAGGAGCCGTGGAAGGGCGCGTCCCCGAAGGCGTAGACCTGGCCGGTGTAGCTGGCCAACCAGTAGCCCTTGCCGTCGGGTGTGACCGCCATCGAGACGATCGACGTCGGTGGCCTGATACCACGGGTCACCAGCGAGCCGAGGAACTTGGCGTCACCGAAGTGGTAAACGCTGCCGTTCTGAGCGACGAGGTAGTAGCCCTTGTCATCTGCGGTCGGGACGAGCTTGCTGATCGGCGCCCGCGGAGAGCTGTGCAGCGAGCCGAAGGAACCGAAGAACTTCGCGTCACCGAAGGCGAAGACCTGTCCGGTACTCGTCGCGATCCAGTAGCCCTTTCCATCGCTCGTCGTGGCGACGTCCGCCGCCGCACCCCCCAACTTGATCGGAGCGACGGAGCCCGCGGCTTTCGCCGAGCCGAGCGAGTACACGGTGCCTGTCGGCGACACGGCGATCGCCCCTATCTCGTTTCTGGAGATAGTGACGACGGCGAAGACGGTGCCGCCCATCTCTGCAAGCGTCGGCTGGTCACCGGCACGCTGGTGCGAGGTGAGCGTGACGATGGCGCAGTACTGGCCCTTCAGCGTGCCGTAACGGACCAGGTCGGCGGACACGAGCTCGAAGGCCTTGGCCGAGGACTTGTACCACTCCACCTGCTGACCCTTGGCGAGGTTGCAGATCGAGAAGCTGAACTTGCTGAGCCCTCCGGTAGCCGTCTTGGTCACCCGGATGTCGACGAACGACGTCGGCGTGGCCGTCGTGCCAGGAGCAGACACCGCGAAGGTGGCCCCCCCGCTCTCCACCGGGTTGCCCTTGTAGGCCTGCACCGTGACCGTGCCTTCGCCCACCGCTGCCGTTGACACCGTCACCGGGCTAGCGGAACTGCCAGGGGGGGCCGGAACTACCACCGGCGCGGTGTGGAAGCTCGACGTGGGCGTGGTTCCAGTTTGCGATTCGGACGTCCGGGGATCGAGCACAGCCGCGTCAACCAGAGTGAAGGAAGTCTGACTGGACGGGCCCTGGACACCACCCACCATCGCGTAGACGGTGAGGGTGATGGTGGTGCCAGGAGCCACGGAGTCGGGAAACGAGAAACGGATCGAAGTTGATGTCCCGGTTTGGACCACGGACTTCGTCCTCCAGGACCACGTCGGGAAGTAGGTCGGGTTTGTCCCTGCCACCGCATTCCAGCTCGCGACGGCAACGCTGCTGCCGACCTGTTGGACCGTAAGTCCCGTAGGTGCCGCCGGAGGAGCGCTCGGGGTGGCCGGCGCCGTGTTCGCGGGCGCCACATTAACGGTGATCGCCGAGGACGTACTGCCGGCGAAGTTGGAGTCACTCCCGTACACAGCAGTGATCGAATGGTTGCCCGAGGACGTCAGGCTCGCCGAGCAACTGGCCTTCCCTGAGCTCAGCGCCACGCCCGCGCAGAGTGTCGAGGACCCGTCGAGGAAATTGATGCTGCCCGTCGGGCTTCCGGCGCCTGGCGTGTTAACGGAAACCTGAGCAGTGAGGTTGACCGACGCGGGCGCGGTGCCCGAGCTGGTGCTGCTGCTCAACGCTGTGCTCGTGGACGCCTGCGACACCGCCTGTCCGAACTGACTGGAGGCGCTCGATGCGAAGTTCGAGTCACCAGAGTAGGTCGCGACCACCTGGTGGGTGGCGGCGGTGCTCGGGGCGTTGGTACAACTCGCCGAGCCGGAGCTGAGCGCCACGGCGCTACAGATGCTCGACGAGCCGTCCGTGAAGGTGACGCTTCCGGTGGGTGAACCCGCACCCGGGGATGCCACCGACACCGTCGCCGTGTAGGTGACGCTCTGGCCAGTGAGGCTCGTCGAGGGCGACGAGGTAATCGCTACCGCGGTCGCCGCAGCGACCACATTAAAGGCGCTCGTGCTGGCCGCCGTCAGCGACCCACTCGTCGCCTTCAGGAGGAAGCCGACTCCCGCCTGATTGAGACTGCAGGTGAAGGTGGCGACACCCCCACTGACTGCCGTACTCGAGCTTGGCTTGCACGCGAGCGAGCCCGTTCCGGGGTTGGTCGCGAGGGACAGCGCCACAGTCGTCGCGCTGTCGGTGGTCACCACGTTGCTGTTCGCGTCCTCCTCTTGAACCTGGACGGAGAAGGACCCGCCAGTAACTGTCGTCGAGGCGGGAGTGTTGATCGCCAACTTCGTCGCCGTCCCGGGCGTGATCGAGAAGGTGCTCGACGTCCCGGAGATGAGGCCAGAGCCAGAGGCCGTGAGCGTGTAGCCGGTCCCGGTCTTGTTGATCGAACAGCTGAGCGCCGCGACCCCCGAGCTCACCGTCACGGGGTTGCTCACGCAGTTGAGCGAGCCTCCACCCGGGTTGGTGCCGATTGCCAGCGTCACCTGCATGGTGCTGTCACTCGTTTCGACGTTGCCGCCGGCGTCCTCCTCGCTCACGCTTGTCGTGAACGAGCTGGCCTCCTGCGTGCTCGCAGCAGGCTCGGTCGTGAAGACGAGGTGCGTGGCGCTTCCGAGGGTGACATTGAAGGCGGGGCTGTCCGCGGCGGTCAAAGAGCCGTCGGCGGCGTGCAGCTTGTAGCCGGTGCCGATCGTGTTGATCGAGCAGCCCGTGAAGCTGATGACGCCGCTCGATTCGCCCGACTGCGTGCAGCCCGAGAGCCCGCCCGGGCCACCGCTCACCGGCGTCCCGCCGGTAATCGACAGCGTGACGGTCGAATTGTCGGTGAGGACTGGGTTGCCGACGGCATCTTCGACAGTGACCTGCGGCTGTGTCGGCAGCGCCACGCCGCCGGTGCTCGAGGCGGGCTGACGGGTGAAGACGAGCTGGCTCGCCGCCCCCGCGGTCACGGTCAGGTTGGTTCCCGAGGCGGCCGAGTTAGCCGAGCCGTCGGTCACGACCACCGACTTCGCACCGACTGAGATAGCCGGAACGGTGAAGGTCACCGCAGAGGAGCCGTTCGTTCCGCTCGTCGCGCCCCCGGTAATCGTCGCCGGCGTTCCGCCGACGGTGACCGTGAGAGCTGAGCTTGCCGCGAAGCCTGTGGCCGAGATCGACACGGAACCTCCCAGTGAAGCGGAGGTCGGGCTGAGCCCGGTCGCAGCGGCGTTGACGGTGAAGTTGGTGCCGGAGGTGGCGTTGTTGGTGCCGTCAGAGACCACGATCGCTTGGGCCCCGTTCGGCACGGCGGGGACGGTGAAGGTGAGGGTGGCCGAGCCGGTCGCATCGGTCGGGCTGCCGCCGGTCACCGTGGCC
>DATLTN010000040.1 GCA_035533595.1 Acidimicrobiales bacterium | reverse complement strand
CCTGCTCGGCCCTGCCGGCGGCGATCAGCTCGGCGAGGTGGGCGATCTCCACCTTCGCCTCGGCGCCACGGGTGTCGGCCATCTTCTCCGGGTTCGTGCCGATGCGGCGGACGAAGGAGCGCTTGGCGCGGGCGATCGCCTCGTCGCGGTCGGGGGTGAGGCAGCAGGTGACGATCGCGGTGAGCTCGAGGGTCGAGGGGTCGCGGCCCACGGCCTCGGCCGAGGAGAAGAAGCGGTCGGCGGCGAAGGACTCGATGTAGCCGGGCGAGACGACGTTCAGGATCGCGCCGTCGGCGATCTCGCCCGCGACCTTCAAGATGCCGGCGCGGTCGCCGCCGACGTGGATCGGCAGGTCGCTGCGCAGCGGCGGGAAGTGCAGCTTGGTGGAGACACCGCGGAAGACCTTCCCCTCGTGGTGGTACTCCTCGCCGGAGAGCACGCCCCGCAGGAAGGCGACGTACTCCCGCAGGCGGGGCAGCGGCGCCTCGAGGGGGATCCCGTGGTACTGGTCGTTCCAGGGGTGGTGGCCGACGCTCAACCCCAGCAGCGCGCGCCCCCCCGAGAGGTCGTCGACGGTCGCCGCCCCCATCGCGAGTTGCATCGCCGAGCGGGTGTAGACGTTCACGATCGCGGTGCCGAGGGTGATGCGCTGTGTCTCCCGGGCGAGCGCGCCGAGGAGGGCGAAGGAGTCGTGACCGACGTCCTCGTTCATCGTGACGGCCGAGAAGCCGAGCTCCTCGGCGAGGTGGGCGCAGTCGAGGAGCGCGGCGTTGCCGAGCTCGCCGTCGTCTTTCAGGTGGACGCCCAGCCACCGCTTGCCGTCGGCCATCGTCGCTCCTTCCGCCGCAGTGCGCCGCTGCCCGATCCTAGGAGGGGCTCCCCTGCGGGCGCATCGCCTCGCTCCAGCCGACTACGGCGTCGAGGGCGAGGACCCCTTCCCCCGCGGCCCCCACCACGAGCGGGTTCACCTCGAGCTCGGCGAGGGTCTCACCGAGCTCCTCGACGAGCGCGGAGAACGAGACGACGGCCTCGGCGAGCGCCTCGAGGTCCACCGGCTCGCGACCGCGGGCCCCCTGCAGGAGGGGCGCGAGGCGCAGCGAGGCGATCATCTCCTCGGCGCCGCGTCGGTCGACCGGTGCGAGGCGCAGCACCGTGTCGTCGACCAGCTCGGCGGCGACTCCCCCTGCGCCGAGGACGATGAGCGCGCCGAGGCCCGGGTCGCGCACCATGCCGAGCAACAGCTCCTCGCCGTGGGCCATCTCCTCGACGAGGAGGGCCGCGGGAGGCGCCCCGAGGGCCGCCCCGACACGGGCGAGGAGGGCGGCGCCCACCGCGGGGACGTCCGCGAGGGCGACGCCGAGCGCGACCCCGCCGACGTCGCTCTTGTGGGCGAGGCCGCGTACGAGCGCCTTCAGCGCGAACGGCGGGGTGAGGTGAGCGGCGAGGCGCGCCGCCTCGGTCGCTTCGGCCGCCACTGCCCGGCGGGGGCTCGGGATCCCGTGGCGGGCGAGGAGCTCCTTGGCCTCCACCTCGTCGCCGGTCGTCGCGGCCGCCGCGTGAGGAGCGGCTGCCGGCGGAGCCGAAAACGGGGCGGGTGGGCTCGTCGCGGCGAGGAGGGCGAGCGCCGCGGCGCAGCTCTCGGGGTCCTCGAAGGCGGGGACGCCCGCCCGGTTGAGGCGCTCGAGGACCTCGGGGAGGTGCGGGCTCACGTAGGCGAGGAGCGGTTTCGCGCCCGGCCTGGCCGCGCAGGCGATGAGGGGGTCGGCGACGAGGCGGGGGCGGGCGACGGCCGACGAGCCGAGCACGACGACCAGGGCGTCGAAGTCGTCACAGGCGGCGAGCAGCTCGATGACGGGGGCCATCACCTCGCTGCGGGTGCCGGCGAGCGTGAGGTCGATCGGGTTGTGGCTGGCGTCGACGTCACCGCCTGGGACGAGCTCTCCGAGCGCCGCGGCCGTCGCGGCGCCGAGGCCGGGGAGTACGAGGCCGAGCGCTCCGCAGGCGTCGGCGATGACCGTCGCCGCCCCGCCGGTCGTGGTGAGCACGCCGACGCGCCGCCCGGCCGAGCGCTTCCCGGCGGCGAGCGCCGCCGGAAGCTCGAGGAGGTCCGTGAAGCGCGTCAGGCGCTCGACGCCCGCCTCGGCGAAGAGCGCGTCGTAGGCGCGGTCGCTCCCCGCGAGCGCACCGGTGTGCGAGCTCGCGGCCAGCGCTCCGGCCTCGGAGCGCCCGACCTTGTAGGCGAGGACGGCCTTGCCGGCGGCCACGGCGCGGCGGGCGACCTCGACGAAGCGCCGCGGCGAGCGCAGCGCCTCGATGTAGAGGGCGATCACCGCGGTGTTGTCGTCCTCGGTGAGGTACTCGACGCAGTCGGCGAGCTCGAGGTCCGCCTCGTTGCCCGTGGCGAGGAGCGTCGAGAAGCCGATCCCCCTGCCCCCGGCGCGCGACAGCAGCGAGGCCATGATGCCGCCGCTCTGGGCAGCCACGCCGACCGCGCCGCGGCTGATGCCGGGGGTCTCGAGCGCGTCGCTCGCCGTGAGGTAGACGCCGTCGCTCAGGTTGACGAGGCCGAGGGTGTTCGGCCCGAGGAGGCGCATCGGCCCGGCCGCCGCGAGGAGCTCGGCCTGGCGCTTCGCCCCCTCCGCGCCGCTCTCGGTGAAGCCGGCGGCGAGGACGACCGCGGCGGCGGTGCCGAGCGCAGCGAGCTCGCGCACCGCGGCGATCGCGCCGGCCGTGCCGAGCGCGACGAAGGCCGCGTCGGGCACCTCGGGGAGCGCGGCGACGCTCCCCACGCTCGTGAAGCCGGCGACCTCGGGCAGGTTCGGGTTGACGAGGTAGGAGGCGCCGGCGAAGCCTCCCCGGTGGAGGAAGCGGACGGGGCGGCCGGCGATCTTGCCGGGGTCGGCGGAGCCGCCGACGACCGCCACCCGCTGCGGGCGGCAGAGCGCGCCGAGGGCCTGCAGCCCGCTCGGAGCCGCGGGGCGCGCCCCTCCTTCAGCCACGACGGCGGGAGTCGAGGAAGGCCCGGACCGCCTCGCGGTGGTCGTCGGTCGTGTAGCAGATCGCCTGCGCCGAGGCGCCGAGCGCGTAGACCTCGTCGAGCTCAAGCTCGAAGGAGCGGTTGAGGATCGACTTGGTGAGGGCGAGCGCCGTGGGCGACGCCGCGGTCATCTCCTCGGCGAGGGTGCGGGCCGCCTCCAGCAGCGCCGCGGGCTCGACGAGGCGGTCGGCGATGCCGATCTCCATTGCCTCCTCGGCCGCCACGGTGCGCCCGCTGAAGAGGAGCTCCTTCGCCTTGGCGAGACCGACGCGACGGGGCAGGTAGTACATGCCGCCGCCGTCGGGGACGAGGCCCCGCTTCGCGTAGCTCATCGCGAACGTGGCCTCGCTCGAGGCGACGACGAAGTCGCAACAGAGCGCGAGGTCACAGCCGAGGCCGACTGCGGGGCCGTTCACCGCGGCCACGGTCACCTTGTCGAGCGAGTGCAGCAGCGTGACCGCCGCGCTCACGGTGTGCATCCGGCGCCAGCCGGCGAAGGCGACCGAGCCCTGCGGCCGTTCGAGGCGCTGCTGCATCGCCTTCAGGTCGCCGCCGGCGCAGAAGGCCCGCCCCGACCCGGTGAGCACCACCGCCGTGACCCCCTCCTCCTCGGCGATGCCGGCGAGCGCGCCGACGAGTGCCTCGCGCAGCCCGTCGCTCAACGCGTTCAGCGCCTCGGGGCGGTCGAGGAGGACGACGGCGACGCCCCCGCCCCGCTCGACGCGGACGAGGGGGCGCGGATCGGTCCCAGCTGGGGTGGTCATCGTCGTCCTCCTCCGGCGCCGGTCAGGTCGCCCGGAGGAGCGTACGCGCCACCCCCTTTCACCTGCTCGGGGAGAAGCCGCCGGGAGGCTGGGGCAGGGGAGCCTCGGGCGAGGGCACCTCTGCTGCTCCTCGTCGGGGCTCGCGCAGTCAACTCCGGCCGGGAGGCGCCGGGGGAGTTACGCCCGGCGCTCGTTCACCACGAGGACCGGGCAGTGGGCGGCCTCGATCACCATCCGCAGGCGTCGCGCGCGCGTCGCGCGTCGCCGACCGAGGACGATGAGATCGGCTCGTTCCTCGAGTGCGACGCGGCACAGGGTCTCGCCGAGCTCTCCGGTGTCGACGCGCACGCGCACCTTGTCGTCGAGGTGGCGGCTGCGGAGCGCCTCGTCGATGTCGCTGCGGGCGTCGGCCTCGACGCGCTCGGCCGAGGCGAGGACGTCCTCGGGGCCGGCGTCGGTGTCGAGGGTGAGGCGGGCGGTGGCGACCGCCTCGCTGTCGCTCGCGGGTGAGGCGACGAGCGCCGGGTTCGTCACGCAGAGGAGGATCACCCGATGGCCCTCGCCGAGGAGGCTGATCGCCGACTCCGCCGCGAAGACGGCGAGGTCGGTGCTCGAGGCGCCGACGACGAGCCGGCTCATCGGTCGTTCCCGGCGTGTCCGGTGGCGCCGGATGCACTCATTGGCAGCCCCCCTCCGCTCTCCTCCATGCCCCCTCGGGCTGGTGGGCAAGCTAATGGCTCGGACCGCTACCTGTCGCTGTAAGACGCGTACCTCGTCGGAGAAACGAGCGCCGGCGTCACGCTCGCTGGTGCGCCGTCGCGGCTCGCGAGGCGCGGGGTCGGCGGATCGAGCGGGGCCCGTCAGTAGTGTGCCGTCGATGGGAGTATCCCGGCTGGCCTCCCGGAGCCGCCGGCTGCTCACCGAGCGCCGCACCGACGTCTGCTGCCTCGCCGTGCTCGTCCTCGTCGCCCTCGCATTCTTCGCGCCGGCGTTGCGCGACGGCACCGTCTTCGGGGGCTTCGATCTCGACAGCGGCCTCACCTCGCTCACCGCCGGCCTCTACGGAGCGCCGCACAGCCTCGCCAACGGCGACGCCGTGAGCCAGATGGTGAGCTGGAACGCCCTCGACTGGCGGCTCGTGCACGCCGGGCACTTCCCGCTGTGGAACGACTACTCGGTGCTCGGGATGCCCGAGTTCCTCAACTTCGAGTCCTCCGTGCTCAGCCTCCCCGACGTGCTCAGCTACCTCGCGCCGCTGCGCGCCGCCTTCCTCGTGGTCGTCGTGAGCAAGGTGCTGATCGCCGGCACCGGCACCTACCTCGCGGCGCGGGTCCTCGGCCTGCGGCCCCTCGCCGCGCTCTTCGGCGGCCTGTCGCTCATGCTCGCCGGCGCCTTCGTGAACTGGGTCACCTGGCCGCTCACCGACGTCTTCTGCTGGGCGGGCTACCTGCTCGCGCTGCTCGTCCTCGCGGCGCGCTCCGAGAAGTGGCGGTACGTGGTGCTGCTGGCGGTCGTCGTCGCCTTCTCGGTCTACGGCGGCTTCCCCGAGGCCAACGTGATGCTCGCGATGGCCTTCGCGGCGCTCGCTGCCGGGGCGCTCGTGGCCGGGCGGCTCGCGGGGCGGCGGCTCTCGTGGAGGAGGCTCGTCCGTCCCCTCTGCGGCGGCGTCGCCGGTGCGGCGCTCTCCGCGCCGCTCTGGCTCCCGGGGCTGCAGGTGCTCGCCCTCTCGCATCGTGCCAACGACGGGAACTACGTCGGCCTGCCGACGAGCGCGATGGCGCTCCTGTTCTCCCAGGGCTACGCGGGCCTGCCGACCGGGCCATCGCTGCTCTCGGCCTACAAGTTCTGGCCATACTACGAGAGCGTCGCCTACGTCGGGGTGGTGGCGGCCGTGCTCGCGCTCGTCGCCGTGCTCGGGGCCTGGCGCCGGCCGCTCGTCGCCGGCCTCGCCCTCGCGCTCCTCCTCAGCTTCGTCGCCACCTACGAGCCCCGCCCGCTGCAGCTCTTCTTCGGCCTCGTCGACCGCATCCCCGAGCTGCGGGCGGTGCGCTTCGAGCGGATGCGGACGATGTCCGCCTTCCTCGTCGCGCTCCTCGGCGCCGTCGGCCTCGACGAGCTGCGGGGCGCCGAGCGCAGCCGCGTGCTGCGCCGCGCCGCCTGGCTCGGGGCGCTCGCGGTGAGCGGGGTGGTCGCCTATCTGCTCGTCGACTCGCTCGGGGTCCGCCTCCTCGAGATCAGCCGGCGGCAGCGCCTCGACAGCCTCGTGTGGCCCGTCGCCCTCGCGCTCGGCGCCCTCGTCGTCGTCCCCTTCCTCGCCTCGGGGAGGGGCGGGTTCCTGCTGCGGCGAGGAGCCGCCGCGCTCCTCGTCGCCGGCGAGGGGACCTTCCTGTTCACCGCCGGGGTCGGGATCCCCACCTACGGCCACACCTTCTACGGCGCGACGGCGGCGACCGCGCGCCTCGAGGCGATCGTCGGCGACAGCCTCGTCGGCCTCGACAACGGCAACACCGCGCTGCAGTCGATCGCGGGGAGGCGCTACGGCGTGCGCAGCTTCGGGGTCCCGAGCGCGAGCGGCCAACCCGAGCCGCGGGCGGGTCTGTACCCGAACGTCAACCTCGGCTACGGCATCCACCTCTTCGGTGTCCACGACCCGCTCACCCCCGCCGCCTACTACCGCACCTGGCCGGTCGCGGCCGCGGCCCCGGTGCAAAAGGGCGTCGGCCTCTTCGTCCCGGCGATCACCTCGGCGGCCCTCGCCCGCCGCTACGGCATCGGCTACGTGTTGAGTCCCACCTGGCTCGCGCCGCCGGTCGGGACGCGCACCGTCGGGATCCTCGCCGGGGACGAGCGCCTCTCCGCGGTGCCCGGGGCGGCGCGCTTCTCGTTCCCTTCGGGCGGCGGGAGGGTCTCGGGCGTCGTCGACGGCGGCGACGGCTCGTTCAGCCTCACGACGACGACGCGGCGTGCTGCCTCGCTCGTGATGGCGGTGACGGCGCTCCCGGGATGGCACCTCACCGTCGACGGCCACCCCGCCGCGCTCGCCCCCGTGCGCGGCCTCGCGGGGGTCGAGCAGTCGGCACGGATCCCGGCGGGGGTGCACCGACTGGTGCTCAGCTACCTCCCCCGCCGCCTCGTCCTCGGCCTCGGCCTCGCCCTCGCGGCCCTGCTCGCCCTCGTCGCGGGAGGGGGAGCGACGCTCGGCGCCGCCCGCCGCCGGCGCGCCCGTGACCGAGCGGCTGGCTGAGGTAAAGCGCAGCGGCGCGCCGCTGCCTACCTTTTCCCCCATGGTCGACCCTCGCCCCGCACGACGCACCCTCGCCGTCGACCTCGTGGCGGTGATCCTCGCCGTCTCCGAGGCGACCCCGCGGATCCTCGTCGTCGGCGCCGACGAGGCGGAGGGGCCGGCAATCGAGGGGCTGCCGGCGGGGCTGCTCGACCCCGATGCTGACCGCACCCTCGACCGCGGGATGCGCCGCTGGGTCCGCGAGCGGACGGGCATCGAGCTCGGCTACCTCGAGCAGCTCTACACCTTCGGTGACCGCGACCGCGTTGCCGGCGAGGGGGAGCGGGCGTTGTCGATCGTCTACCTGGCGCTCGTCTCCGAGCAGCCGGTCTCGGGCCCCGGCGCGCCGCGCTGGCGCTCCTGCTACGAGTACCTCCCCTGGGAGGACTGGCGGGATGGGCGCCCCCCGGTCATCGACGAGGCGATCACCCCCGCGCTCGAGCGCTGGGCGGCGGCGGGTGCTCCGGCCGAGGGCGCCGAGCGCCGCGCCCGCGCCGCGCTGAACTTCGCCCTCGGCGGCGGCGCCTTCGACGCCAACCGTCCGCTCGAGCGCTACGAGCTCCTCTACGAGGCGGGCCTCCTCCCGGAGGGGGACGCCGGGGAGGGCCTCGGGCGCCCAATGCGCCTCGACCACCGCCGCATCGCGGCGACCGCCCTCGAGCGGGTGCGCGGCAAGCTCTCCTACCGCCCGCTCGTCTTCGAGCTCCTCCCCCCGAGCTTCACCCTGCTGCAGCTGCAGCGGGCCGTCGAGGCGCTCGTCGGGGTGCGCCTCCACAAGTCGAACTTCCGCCGCCTCGTCGAGCAGGCGCGCCTCGTCGAGTCGACCGGGCAGCGGGCGCGCGGCCTCGGCGGCCGCCCCGCCGCCCTCTACCGCTTCCGCCGCGAGGTGCTCCAGGAGCGGCCCGCGCCGGGCGTCACCCGCACGACGCGCCGCCGCCCGCCCCCCGAGGGGTGAGCGGCGGGGAGGCGATCGGCGAGGGGCTGATCGCCGAGTGGCTGGCGGCGCGGCTGTGGGTCGACAGCCCCGGCGGCCCCCTCGAGCTCGAGCAGGGGGGCGTCGCCAGCCCCGAGCGCTTCCCCGAAGGGGTCGCGCAGGTCCACTTCGTCACCGCCTGGAACCCCGGTGCGCTCCCGCTCGCGGCCGAGGAGAACGCGCGCCGCCACGCCCTGCTCGTGCGCGAGCTCGACGCCGCGGGCACCGAGCACTGGGCGGCGGCGGGCTACGCCCCCGACCTCAGCTGGGTAGAGCACGGCCTCGCCCTCCCCGACCTCGCGGCCGCCGACGCCTGCGCGCTCGGGCTGCGCCACGGGCAGCTCGCCCTCTACGCCTGGCGTCGCGACCACCTGCAGGTGGTGGGCTGTCGGAGCGGGGCGGTCCTCGCCAGCAGCCGCTGGTCGGCGCGGGGGCGCCCGGCGCCGCCGGGCTGAGCGGTAGGGCGGCCCGAGGCTGTCTATACTCAGGATGAGTACATAAATACTCACCCTGAGTATTGGTTGGGAGCGGCAGTGCACGGCAACGGCGCCACCTCGAGCTACGAGCGCTTTGCCGAGGAGGTGCACCGCCTCGCCGGCGAGCGGCGGGCGGTCGTCCTCGCCCACAACTACGAGCTCCCCTGGATCCAGGACGTCGCCGATCACGTCGGCGACTCCCTCGCCCTCAGCCGCATCGCCGCCCGAAGCGACGCCGAGGTGATCGTCTTCTGCGGCGTCCACTTCATGGCCGAGACCGCGAAGATCCTCTCGCCCGACAAGACCGTGCTCCTCCCCGTCCTCGAGGCCGGCTGCTCGCTCGCCGAGACCGTCACCGCCGAGGACGTGCGCGCCTACCGCGCCGAGCACCCCGGAGCCTTCGTCGTCTCCTACGTGAACACGAGCGCCGCGGTGAAGGCCGAGTCCGACCTGTGCTGCACCTCAGCCAACGCCGTCGAGGTCGTCGCCTCCCTCCCCGAGGACGCGGAGATCCTCTTCCTGCCCGACTTCTTCCTCGGCGAGCACGTCGCCCGCGAGAGCGGCCGCCACCTCGACCTGTGGATGGGGGAGTGCCACGTGCACGCCGCGATCGAGCCCCGCTCCCTCGTCGAGAAGGTGAAGGCCAACCCCAAGGCCACGCTCTTCATCCACCCCGAGTGCGGTTGCACCTCGACCGCGCTGCACCTGCTCGACCGCGGCGAGCTCCCCGCCGAGCGCACGCGGGTGCTCTCCACGGGGGCGATGGTCGAGGCGGCGCGCGAGCTCGGCGGGGGGAGCGCCCTCGTCGCCACGGAGACGGGCATCCTCCACCAGCTCGAGCGGGCGAACCCGGAGGGGCACTTCACGGCGGTGAACCCGGGGGCGGTCTGCCGGTACATGAAGATGACGACCCCCGAGCGGCTGCTGCAGGCGCTCACCGACCTCGTCCACCCGATCGAGGTGGAGGAGGGGATCCGCCGTCGCGCCGAGCGCGCGGTGCAGGCGATGATCGCCATCGGCAGCCCCTCGGCGGCGGGCGAGTGACCACCCTCGAGGGCGCCGGGAGGCTGCCCCGCCTCCTCCTGCCGGCGCTCGCTGCCACCGCCGCGCGACGCGCGGTCGACGTCCTCGTCGTCGGGGCCGGGATCGCCGGCCTCACCGTCGCCCTCTCCCTCCCGCCGGCGCTCGAGGTCGAGGTCGCGCTGAAGGGCCGCGGCCCCGGCGCGGGGTGGGGCGGGGGCGCGGCGGACGGCTCCACGGGCGCCGCGCAGGGGGGCATCGCGGCCGCCCTCGCTACAGACGACGCCCCCGCGCTGCACGCGGCGGACACCCTCGCCGCCGGTGCGGGCCTCTGCGACCCGGCGGCCGTCGCGCTCCTCGTCGCCGAGGCCCCCGCTGCGGTCGCCTTCCTCGAGGCGAACGGCCTGCGCCTCGACGCCGGCGCCGTCGGTCCCGACCTCACCCGCGAGGGTGGCCACTCTCGCCGCAGGGTGGTGCACGCCGGCGGCGACGCCACCGGGCGCGAGGTGATGCGCGCCCTGTGGGGCGCGGCGCGGGCGCGCCGGCTGCGCCTCGTCGAGGAGGCCTTCCTGGTCGACCTGCTCTGCGACGGGGAGGGTCGGGTGCGAGGGGCGCTCCTCCTCGAGCGGGGGCGCCCGGTGGTCGTCGGTGCGGGGGCGGTCGTGCTCGCGACCGGCGGCTTCGGCCAGCTCTACGCCGAGACGACGAGCCCCGCGGTCCTCACCGGCGACGGCCTCGCCGCCGCCCTGCGCGCCGGCGCGGAGGTCGCCGATCTCGAGTTCGTGCAGTTCCACCCGACCGCGATCCAGCTCGCGAGCGACCCCCGCCCGCTCGCGAGCGAGGCGCTCAGGGGCGAGGGTGCGGTGATCCGGGACGGCGCGGGGCGCCCGGTGATGGCCGGGGTGCCGCGTGCCGACCTCGCGCCACGCGACGTCGTCAGCCGGACGATGGCCCTCGAGATGGCGCGCACGGGCGCGGCGAGCCTCTTCCTCGACGCCACCGCGATCGGGGAGCAGCTCACGGCGCGCTTCCCGAGCTTCGTCGCCGCCAGCCACCGCGCCGGCGTCGACCCGCGGCGCGCCTGGGTCCCGGTGGCGCCGGCGCTGCACTACGTGATGGGCGGCGTGGTGAGCGACAACGCCGGGCGGAGCTCGCTCCCCGGCCTCTACGCCGTCGGCGAGGTGGCGATGAGCGGGGTGCACGGGGCGAACCGGCTGGCCTCGAACTCCCTCGTCGAGGGGGTGGTCTTCGGCCGTCGCGCCGCCGCGGCGCTCGCTGATGAGCTCGCGCCCGGCGAGCAGCGGCCCCCGGCCGACCCTCGCCAGGACGACGACGGGCTCGCCGCGGTGCGCGTCGCCCGCCCCCTTCTGCGCCGGGAGGCGAGCCGCGGCGCCGGCGTGCTGCGCTCTGCGGCCGGCCTCACCGCGCTCCTCGAGCGCCTCGCCGAGGCGGCGCGGCCGCTGCCCGCGACCGCCGGCCCCGCCGACCTCGAGGAGGCGAACCTCACCCTCATCGCCCAGCTGCTCGGTGCGGCGGCGCTCCGCCGGGGGGAGTCCCGCGGCGCCCACTTCCGCGTCGAGCACCCCTTCACCGGGGTGCCGGCGCTGCGCCAGGTGCTCCGCCGGCAGCCCGACGGCGCGCTCGCGGTGCTCGATCGCCCGCCCGAGAGGGCCCCCGCCGTCGCCGTGGGGCGGGGGCTCAGCTGAGCGCGGTGCGCGGCGTCGAGGTGAGGCGGCCCCCCTCGGCGAGCTCGGCGACCGCGGGGACGGGGTCCTCGTCGGCGAAGAGCCGCGGGTCGGCGAAGTCGGCCCGCGCCGGCGCCGTGGCGTCGTTCACCCAGTAGGACGCCTCGAGGGCGATGCCGCTCGGGTCGGTGAAGTAGATCGAGCGGATGAAGCCGTGGTCGACGAGCTCGGTCACCTCGCACTCGGCGGCGCGCAGCCGCGCCGCGAGGGCGACGAGCGCCTCCTCGTCGGGGAGGTCGAGCGAGAGGTGGTCGAACTGGATGGCGCGCGCGTCGGGGACGCCCGCCGGCTTCGCGAAGGCGGCCACCGGAGCCGTCGCGTACTCGAAGAAGGCGACCGTCGAGCCCTCGCCGATCTCGAAGAAGTAGTGGCGGAACTGCGGCGTCCCGACCGTCGCGACGAGCGGGCAGCCGAGCACCCCGGCCCAGAAGCGCACCGTGGCGTCCATGTCGGGGGTGACGAGGGCGAGGTGGTTGACGCCGCGAAAGCCGGTGCGGGTGGCGTCGCCGAGGGCGGGCTCGGGGCGGTCGGCGACCTCGGTCACCGTGCCATCGTCGCGCACCGAGCGCCCCGAGCGGCGCGCGAGCGCACCGGAAATCGTTAGCTAGCCTCAACAGATTGTGCAGACCGACGGCGCCCGGGGCGAGCCCGCGGCCCCGCTCGACTCCACCTACCGGAGCCTCTTCTCGGTCGCGGGGCTGCCCACGCTCATCCTCGCGACCCTCGCGAGCCGCATCGCGACGCAGATGTCGTCGGTGCTCATCGTTCTCTACGTGCTCGAGACGCGGCACTCCTCACAGCTCTCGGGGCTCGTCATCCTCTGCAGCCAGTTCCCCGGCATCCTCGTCAGCCCGATCGCCGGCGCGCTCTTGGACCGCGGGCGCAAGATCCCGCTGATGATCGTCGACTACGTGGTCGGCGCCGCCGCCGTCTCGGCGATCGCCGCCCTCGCCCTCGCGCACGCCCTCCCGGACCTCGCGCTGCTGCTCATCGTCTCGGTCGCCTCGCTCACCCAGCCGCTCAGCAGGGTCGGCGGGCGGGCGCTCTTCCCGGTGATGGTGCCGCGCCACCTCTGGGACCGCTCGAACGCCGTCGACTCGGGCTGCTTCGTCGTGGCGACAGTGCTCGGCCCCGCGGTGGCCGGGGTGGCGGTCGCGGTGATCGGGGCGCGCGCCGCGCTCGTGCTCCCCGCCGTGCTGCTCTTCGTCGGGGCGCTCGGCCTCGCCCGCGTCCCCGCGCCGCCCTTCCACCCGCTCCCCCACGAGCAGGGCCTGCTCGCCGATGCCGGGGCGGCGATCCGCTACGTCTTCTCGAACCGCGTGCTGCGGATGCTGGCGGGGACGATGACCGTGTTCAACTTTGCCGGCGGCTCGCTCACCGTCGCCATCCCCGTCGTCGTGCTGCGGGTGCTGCACGGCGGCTCGAAGGCCGTCGGCGTGATGTTCGCGGTGATGGGGGCGGCCGGCTTCCTCGCCGGCCTCGTCACCGGGCGGGTCGGGACCGAGGGGCGGGAGAAGTCGATGCTCGCCGGCAGCTGCATGGCGACCGCCGCCGCCCTCGTCGTGCTCGCGCTCGGCTTCCACCACGTCGCCGTGGTCGTGCTCTGCATCGCCGTCGTCGGCGTTTCGAACGGCCCGCTCACGGTGGCGATGTTCTCGCTCCGCCAGCGGGCGACCGAGCCGCAGTGGTTCGGCCGTGCCTTCGCGGTGTCGATGAACCTCAACTTCGCGGGCAACCCGATCGGCTCGGCGATCGCCGGGCTGCTCCTCGCGCACTCGATCCTCGTCGCCTTCCTCGCCGCCGCGGCCTGCGCCCTCGTCGGCGGGATCTGGCCGGCGGTGCTGCCGGTCGGCCACTACACGCCGCTCGTCGTGACCGACGGGCGCTCAGCCGGGGTCGGCCTCCTCGGCGAGTAGGCCGTAGACGCGGCGGCGCGCCTCGGAGAGGATCTCGGCGACGCGCTGCTGCTGCTCGGCGCTGCCGGCGTGCAGCACCTGGCCGACCGCGGCGGCGAGCTGCACGGCCGCCTCGCGGAGCTGGTGGGCGCCCGGCTCGACCCGCTCGAGGACCTCGTCCCAGGGGGCGGTCGCGGGGCGGTGCTCCTCCAGGTGGGCGCGCCCGGCGTCGGTGAGGGAGAAGGCGCGCTTGCCCTCGCGCTCGACGCCGGCGATCAGCCCCTCGTCCTCGAGGAGCTGCAACGTCGGGTAGACCGAGCCGGCGCTCGGCCGCCAGATGCCCTGGGTGCGGCCGTCGAGCTCCTGGATGATCTCGTAGCCGTGCATCGGCCGCTCGGCGAGCAGGGCGAGGATCGCGGCGCGCACGTTGCCGCGCCGCGCCCGTCCGCCGCCGCCGGGGCCACGCTTCGCGAAGGGGCCGCCGAAGGGGGGCCCGAAGGGGGGGCCGAAGCCCGCGAAGCCCCCGTGACGGTGGCCGTGGTGTCGTTTCATCGTCTCGACCTCCTGGTCGCAGACGACTATAGCGATATATCGAGAGGTGTCGGGAGCACCCTCAGCCGACCGCCGCGGCGGCGAGCGCGCGCTCGGCCCCCACCGCGCGTGGCAGGCCGTCGACGAGGGTGAGGCTCCGCCCCCTGAGCGCCGGCACCCGCTCGCCGGGAAGGAGGAGGCCGGTGAGGTTGAGGGGGTCGGCGGCGGAGAGCTCGATCACGCTCCCCTCGAGAGGCCGGCGGGCGGTGGCGCGTAGCGCGGCGAGCGCCTCGGGGAGCGCGAACTGCTCGCCGACCGGGCCGGCGACGAAGCGGCCGCCGCGGCACAGCCCGCGCGCCTCGAGGCGGCGGAGCGCGAAGAGCACCTCGCGCCAGGGCAGGGCGAAGCTCTCGCGGCGGACGAGGTCGCGGAAGACCACCCCCCAGCGCTCGAGGAGCTGGCAGGCGACCGCCTCGGCGAGGCTCTCGGTGTCGGGGGCCTCGCCGTCGCGCTCCCCCTCGAGGAGCGACCAGCGGCCGCCGGCGAGCGCCGGAGGGAGGGCGCTGCGGCCGGGGCGGCGCAGCGCCCGGCGGGGGGCGTGCTCGCTGCGCGTCGCCGTCCGGTAGCGGCCGGCGAGGAGGTGGCGGACCGCGGAGAAGCCATCCGCCGTGACGAGGCCGCGCGCGACGGCGTCCCACAGCGCGTCGGCGACCTCGAGGGGGAGGCGGCCGGTCGCCTCGCAGAGGTCGGAGAAGAAGAGCGCGCCGCGGCGCCCGAGCGCCTCGGTGACCTCGGCCGAGGCGCCCGCGACGGGGGGCTGCGGAGCGCCGCCGGCGCGCGCCGCGGCGAGCAGCCAGTGCAGGTCATCGCGGCGGACGAGGGCGACGGGGGTGGCGCGCGAGGGGGTCGCGCTGGCGCGCCGCGGCGCGTCGTCCTCGTTGCGCAGAGAGAGGCGCCCCCACGCCACCGCGCCGCTCGCGCAGAGCTCGTCGAGGAGCTGTGGGCGGTAGTGCTCGACGCGCGCCGCGAGCACCGGCTCCTCCCAGGCGCCGACCGCGACCTCCATCCCCTGCAGCTGGTCGATGACGAGGGCGAGGCCCTCGATGCCGCGGCGGTGCGAGCCGGGGGCGACGTGCTGCCAGGTGAGGAGGAAGCGCATCAGGTCCTGCACGCTCACCGCCGGGTGGCGGGTGCGCTCGCGGTCGCGCTGGCGGGAGTGGATCCGCTGGATGACGCGGCGCGCGCCGTAGCGCCCGCCGAGGACCCGCAGCACCCCGCCGCTCGCTTCCAGGGTCGCGAGGGGCACGGCGAGGGCGGCCTCCGCGAGGCCGGTCGCCGCCGCCAGCTCGTCGACGCGCCGCGGCGGCGCGAGCTCGAGCGCGCCGGCCACGAGCGCCACGAGCGCCTCCTCCCGCCCGACAGGGGCGGCTCCTTCGAGGCGCAGGTCGGGGGTGAACGCGGCCTCAGGGAAGGCCGCCTCGAGGAGCTCGCGGCGTTCGGTCGCGCACCAGCGGGGAGACGCCCCCTCCCCGGTGGTCACCGTCATCGCCCTTCCGGCCGTGGCGAGCGCCCCGTGCAGCTCGAGCCAGCCGTCCTCGGGGAGGACGAGGGCACAGGCCATCAACAGGTCGTGCAGCTCGTCGGGGTCGCGGGGGTCGGGCGCGATCTCGGCGGCCACCTCGTCCACGATCGCCGGGTCGAGCGAGGAGAGGTCGTGCGCCTCGAGGGGGATCCCCCGCCGCAGCGCGACGGCGCGGGTGCGCCGCTCCTCGAGCGGCGCGTCGTCGAGGAAGGTGTAGGGGCGGCCATTCACGATCTCGTGCGAGAGAACCGAGGCCTCGGTCGTGTCGACGCAGTGGAGGGCGACCTCGCCGCTGCGCAGGCGGGTGACGAGGGTGGTGAGCGCGGCGAGGTCCATGGCCTCGGTGCAGCAGTCGTCGAGGGTCTGGCGGACGAGCGGGTGGTCGGGGATCTCGATCGGGCCGGTGGCGTTCTCCTGGCAGGCGGCGAGGGCGGGGAAGACCGCCGCCATGAGGTCGTCGGCCTCCATCCGCTGGATCGCCGGGGGGAGGTGGCGGGCTCCCCGGAAGCGCGGCGAGACGAGCGAGCGGGAGAGGTTCCAACGCCAGCGCGAGGTGAAGATCGGCGTCGGCAGCACCGCCTGGATGAGCACCTCCCGCACGGTCTCGGGGGAGAGGTAGCGGCCGACCTCCTCGAGGGGGAAGGAGTGCTGGGGGCCGAGCGAGAGCACGACGGCGTCGTCGTTCGCCGCCGCCTGCAGTTCGAAGTCGAAGCTGCGGCAGAAGCGCTTGCGCAAGGCGAGGCCGAGGCCGCGGTTGACCCGCCCGCCGTAGGGGCTGTGCAGGACGAGCTGCATGCCGCCGGTGTCGTCGAAGAAGCGCTCGAGGACGAGCTCGCCCTTGGTGGGGAGGGTGCCGAGCTCGGTGAGGCCGCAGGCGAGGTAGGCGACGACCTCCTCGGCGGGGCGCCGCCCGCACTGCGCCCAGCCCTCGAGGGCGGCGACCGCCGCCGGCGGGCCGCCGAGGGCGATCTCGGCCATCACGAGCGAGCGCAGCCGGGAGATCGCGTCGGCCAGTTCCTCGGTGCGCGAGGGGGCCTCGCCGAGCCAGAAGGGGAGCGTCGGCGCGGCGCCGTCGGCGTCCATCACCCGCACCGTCCCCTGCTCGACGCGCAGCACCCTCCACGAGGTGCTCCCGAGGAGGAAGACGTCCCCCGCCATCGCCTCGATGGCGAAGTCCTCGTGCACCGTCCCGACGAGGGAGCTCTCGGGCTCGAGGACGACGCGGTAGTCGGCGAGCTCGGGGATCGCCCCTCCCGAGGTGGCGGCCACGAGGCGGGCGCCGCGCCGCCCGCGCAGCACCTTGTTCACCCGGTCGTGCTGGACGTGGGCCCCCCGCCGCCCCCGCCCCGTCACCACGCCCTCGGTGACGAGCTCGACGACCGCGGCGAGGTCCCCGTCGGAGAGCGCGGCGTAGGGGGCGGCCGAGCGCACGAGCGTCGCGACCTCCGCCTCGGTGATCCCCTCGCTCCCCGCGGCGGCGCACTCGGCGACGATCTGCTGGGCGAGGATGTCGAGCGGCGCGACCGGCGGGTGTACCGCGTCGAGGTCGCCGCTGTGCACGGCGCCGAAGAGGGCGACGCACTCGACCAGCTCGTCGCGGGTGAAGGGGAAGATCCGTCCCTTCGGCGTGCCGTCCCGGCGGTGGTCGGCGCGCCCGACGCGCTGCAGGAAGGTGGCGATCGCGCGCGGCGATCCGAGCTGGCAGACGAGGTCGACCGGGCCGACGTCGATGCCGAGCTCGAGCGAGGCGGTGGCGACCACGGCGCGCAGCTCGCCGTCGCGCAGGCGGCGCTCGACCGAGAGGCGGCGCTCCATCGAGAGGCTCCCGTGGTGGGCGCTCACGGCCTCCTCGCCTAGGCGCTCGGCCAGCAGGTGGGCGACGCGCTCGGCCATCCGGCGGGTGTTCACGAAGACGAGGGTCGTGCGGTGCGCCTCGATCAGCTCGCCGAGCAGGGCCACGGTCTCGTCGAGCTGGTCCGTGCTCATCACCGCCGCGAGCTCGTCGGGGGGGAGGCGGATCTCGATGTCGAGGGCGCGACGGTGGCCGACGTCGACGATCGCGCAGCGGGGCGTCCCGTCCGCCTCGCTGCGGCCCTCGCCCGCGCCGACGAGCAGGCGGGCGACGGTCGCGATCGGCCGCTGCGTCGCGGAGAGGCCGATGCGCGTCGGCCGCCTCCCCCCCGCGGCGGCGACGATGCGGTCGACCCGTTCGAGGGTGAGCGCGAGGTGGGCGCCCCGCTTGTCGCGGGCGATGGCGTGGATCTCGTCGACGATCACCGTGTCGACGGTGCCGAGCAGCTCGCGCCCGCGCGCCGCGGTGGCGAGCAGGTAGAGCGACTCGGGGGTCGTGACGACGATGTCCGGCCGGTCGCGCAACATCGCCTGGCGCTGCGCGCTCGGGGTGTCGCCGTTGCGCACGGCGACGCGCACGTCGGGGGCGGCGAGCCCGAGCTCGGCGGCGATCTCCGCGATCTCGGCGAGGGGGGCGACGAGGTTCTGCTGGACATCGACGGTGAGCGCCCGCAGCGGCGAGACGTAGAGGACCGAGGTGCGCCGCTCGCCCCCCTCGAGGGAGTGGCGGAGGCAGGCGTCGATCGCCACCAGGAAGGCGGCGAGGGTCTTCCCCGAGCCGGTGGGGGCGGCGATCAGGGTGTCCGAGCCGGCGGCGATCGACGGCCAGCCGAGCGCCTGGGCCTCGGTGGGGCCCGCCGGGAAGCGGCGCGCGAACCACTCGCCGAGTGCGGGGTGGAAGCCGTCGAGGGGGCCGTCGCTCACCGCGCGCAGTCTAGGCATCGGCGCGCTCGCTGCGAACAGGTGTTCGGCCAGGTCGACTCAGCGCGAGGGTCGGCTGCGGCGCAGCGGGAGCGGGCTCGTCCACCATCGTCCCGAGAAGCGCCAGCTCGCGGCCGCGCTCGCCGGAGCTGCGGTCGGCAGCAGCGCCGCGAGCGCCGCCTCGATGGCGGCGAGCGCCTCGGCGTCGGCGGCGAGCGGCTCGGGGGGGCGCTCGCTCACAGCGGGATGTTGCCGTGCTTGCGGCGGGGGAGCTCCTCGCGCTTGCTGGAGAGGAGGGCGAGGCTCCTCGCGAGGACGGCGCGCGTCGACGCGGGGTCGATGACGTCGTCGACGTAGCCCCGCTCGGCGGCGACGTAGGGGTTCATGTTGCGCGCCGCGTACTCGGCGATCAGCTCGCCCTCGCGGGCGGTGCGGTCGGTCGCCTCGGCGAGCTCGCGGCGGTTGACGATCCGCACCGCGGCCTCGGGGCCCATCACGGCGAGCTCTGCCGAGGGCCACGCGTAGGAGAGGTCGGTGCCGATCGACTTCGAGTCCATGACGAGGTAGGCGCCGCCGTAGGCCTTGCGCACGATCACCTGGATGCGTGGCACGGTCGCCTCGCAGTAGGCGTAGAGGAGCTGCGCGCCGTGGCGGATGATCCCCCCGAACTCCTGGTCGGTCCCGGGCATGAAGCCGGGTACGTCGACGAAGGTGACGAGCGGGATGTTGAAGGCGTCACAGGTGCGGACGAAACGGCCGCCCTTCTCCGAGGAGTCGATGTCGAGCACCCCGGCGAGGACCTGCGGCTGGTTGGCGACGATCCCCACCGCCCGTCCCCCGATGCGGGCGAAGCCGCAGGTGAGGTTGGTCGCGAAGTAGGGGAGGTACTCGAGGTACTCGCCGTCGTCGACGACCGCGGTGACGAGGCGCTTCATGTCGTAGGGCTGGTTCGGCTGGCTCGGGACGAGGTCGCGCAGCTCGGGGAGCTCGCGCTCGACGTCGTCCTCGCTCGCGACCGCGGGCGGCTCCTCGAGGTTGTTCTGGGGGAGGAAGGAGAGCAGGAAGCGGACCTCGTCGAGACAGGAGTGCTCGTCGGTGGCGACGAAGGCGGCGACCCCCGAGCGCGTCGCGTGGGTCATCGCCCCTCCGAGCTGCTCGGCGTCGACCTCCTCGCCGGTGACGGTGCGCACCACCTCCGGTCCGGTGATGAACATATGGCTCGTGCCGCGCACCATGAAGACGAAGTCCGTGAGCGCCGGCGAGTAGACGGCACCCCCCGCGGAGGGGCCGAGGACCACGCTGATCTGGGGGATCACCCCCGAGGCGGCCACGTTGCGGAGGAAGATCCCGCCGAAGCCGTTCAGCGCGGCGACGCCCTCCTGGATGCGGGCGCCGCCACCGTCGGAGAGGCCGATGATGGGCACGCCCGTGCGCAGCGCGAGGTCCTGCACCTTGTGGATCTTCTCGGCGTGCGCCTCGCCGAGGGAGCCGCCGATGACGGTGAAGTCCTGGCTGTAGATCGCGACGCGCCGGCCGTCGATCGTGCCGAAGCCGGTCACGACGCCGTCGGTGTAGGGGCGGTTGTCGTCGAGGCCCACGCCGTGCGCGCGGTGGCGGACGAGCGCGTCGAGCTCCTGGAAGGAGCCCTCGTCGAGGAGGTAGTCGATCCGCTCGCGCGCCGTGAGCTTGTTCTTCTCGCGCTGCGCCGCGACGGCGCGCTCGGTGCCGGCGTGGCGTGCCTCGTCCTTCCGCCGCTCGAGGTCGGCGAGGCGCGCCGTCACGAGGGGATCAGGCTCTGACATCGGGGCGAAGGCTACAAGCGGCTGGCGTCGCGGGAGGAACCTCAGGCGTCGACGCTGCGGCGCCCCTCGAGGGCGCGGCCGAGGGTGAGCTCGTCGGCGTACTCGAGGTCGCCGCCGACGGGCAGGCCGCTCGCGAGCCGCGTGACGGTGAGTCCGAGCGGCTTCAGCAGGCGCGCGAGGTACATCGCGGTCGTGTCGCCCTCGAGGTTCGGGTTGGTGCAGAGGATCACCTCGGTGATCCCCTCGCCCTCGATCCTCCCGAGCAGCTCCCGGACGCGCAGCTGCTCGGGGCCGATGCCCTCGATCGGGCTGAGGGCGCCGCCGAGTACGTGGTACCGGCCCTTGAACTCACGGGTCCGCTCGACCGCAACGATGTCACGGGGGTCCTCGACCACACAGACGACACTCCCGTCCCGGCGATCGTCCGAGCAGATCGCACAGCGCGGCGACATCGCGACGTTGAAGCAGGTCTCGCACAACATCGTGCGCTCCTTCACCTCGACGATCGCCTTCGCGAGGCGCAGCGCGTCCTCGCGGCCGATCTTCAGGAGGTGGAAGGCGATCCGCTGCGCGGACTTCGGGCCGATGCCCGGGAGGCGTCCGAGCTCGTCGACAAGGTCCTGGATGGGTCCTTCGAACAGCGCCGTCGTCCGACCGCCTACTCGTCGCTCTCGTCGGGCGGGGCGGGCACCTCGAGGCCGGGGAGCGCTCCGGGGAGGTTCCCCCCGAACAGGCCGCCGAGCGCGTGGCCGACAGCGTCGCCCATCAGCTGCTTGCGGAGCTCGAGGAGCTGGGCGGCGCCGTCGCGCAGCGCCGCGAGGATCAGGTCCTCGAGGAGGGCGACGTCCCCCCCGGCGACGACGGCGGGGTCGATCTTCACCGAGTCGACGGAGAACTCGCCCGAGAGCTCGATCCGCACGGCCCTGCCGCCGGCGCTGCCGGTCACCGACCGGTTGGCGGTGTCGGCCTCGGCCTGCGCAAGCTCGGACTGCAGCTGCTGCATCTGGGCGAGGAGCTCGTCGAGCCCGTCGGCGTCGCCGGTCACCCTCGCTCGACCTCCTCGGCACCGGGGAAGGCCTGCAGGATCCGGTCCGTGGCCAACGCTACCCCGAGGTTCCCCGCGGCCCCGTCCCCCTCCTCGACGACGTCTCCGACCTCGTCGAGGCGCTCGGAGTCCTCGCGATCGATCGCCGGCCGGGGCGCCTCGGGGGGAGGGGTGTGCTCGCGAGCCGGGGGTCGGGCGGGGGTCGCAGGCGCCGCCGAAGGTGGCTTGTCGGGGAAGGGGTCGCCATCGTCGTCGGCCAGCGCGCTCGGGGTCTCGCGGAAGCCCTCGGTGACGAGGCGGACGGCGACGGGGGTGCCGAAGTGCGAGGAGAGCGCGACGGCGACCTCGCCGACGAGGGGCTCGGCGTGCGCGAGGTGTGCCGCGTTCGGGACCGCGAGCAGCGCCGTCGTGCCCTCGGTGCCGACGAAGTGGGCGATCCCGAAGACCGCCCGCACCTTGGCGCGCAGCCCCTGGAGGACGTGGTCGCCCCAGGCGAGGACGAGCTCGTCGCGTGACGGCATCGGGCGGGCCGCCGCGGGCGCGACGACCGGCTCGGCGGCCGGTGGCGGTGGAGGGGCGCTCGGTGCCGCGGCGGCTGGCGGTGCCGCGGCGGCCTGCTCGCTGCGGAAGGCGCCGAGGGCGGGGCGAGGACGCGGCGCAGCCGGCGCGTCCGCTGCCGCTGCCGGGCCCGCCGCCGGCGCGGACGCCGCCGGGTGCTCGGGCGGGGCGGGAGGAGAGGGGAAGGTGGCGGCCGGCACACCCGAGGACGGCGGTGCCACGGCCGGCGGGGGGGCGGGGGGGGCCGCGGCTGGCGCGCTGCTCGGCGTGGGCGGCGGCGCAGGCGGCGGCGCAAGGGCCGAGCCCACGATCGCCTCGAGGCGTCGTTCGAGACGCTCGAGACGCTCCACGATCGCCTCGGGGCTGCTGTCGGCCTCGGGGTGCGCGAGGCGGATGATCGCCACCTCGAGGGTGATGCGCGGCTCGGGCGACTCGCGCATCGCCACGATCGCGGTGCCGATCACCTCGAGCGCCCGCACCGACCGCACGAGACCTAGCTGGTGCACGGCCTCGAGCTCGTCGGCCGGCAGCGTCGTCGCGCCGTCGGGGAGGGAGCCACCGCTCGCCAGGCTGAGGAAGCCCGCCCGCAGCTGCTCGATGAGCTCGGAGGCAAGCTGCTGCGGGTCGTGCCCGGCGCGCACGGCGCGGTCGAGCGCGACGAGGGCACCCTCGCTGTCGAACTCGCCGATCGCGGTGATCACCTGGGTGAGCGCGCCGGTCTCGTTGTCGACCACCCCCGCCGCGGCGACCTGGTCGAGCACGGAGAGCGCGTCGCGCGCCGAGCCCCGTCCGCGACGGACCGCGGTCGCGAGCGCGCCGCTCGGCAGCTCGAGGGCGGCCTCGCGGGCGACGTCCTCGAGCAGCCCGGCGAGGATCTCCTCGCCCAGCAGATGGAACTCGAAGTGCTGGGTACGGCTGCGGATCGTCGGCAGCACCTTGTGGGGGTCGGTCGTCGCGAGCACGAAGACGACGTGGCCCGGCGGCTCCTCGAGGGTCTTCAGCAGCGCGTTCGAAGCCGCCACCGAGAGCATGTGCACCTCGTCGACGATGTACACCTTCCAGCGCCCCGGAGTGGCGAGGGCGGCGCGGGCGACGAGGTCGCGCATCGCGTCGACACCGTTGTTCGAGGCAGCGTCGAGCTCGTGGACGTCAAAGGAGCTCCCCTCGGTGATCGAGCGGCAGGAGTCGCAGGTGCCGCAGGGCTCACCGTCGCTGGCGACGGTGCAGTTGAGGGCCTTGGCGAGAATGCGCGCCGTCGAGGTCTTGCCGGTGCCGCGCGGGCCGGAGAAGAGATAGGCGTGGCTGACCCGCTCGTCGCGCACCGCGTTGCGGAGCGCCAGCGCCACGTGCTCCTGGCCGCGCAACTCGCTGAAGCGCTGCGGGCGGAAGCGGCGGTAGAGAGACTGGTAGGGGCCTTGTGCTGCGCCGTTTGCCTCGTCGTCCGCCACGGCGCCGAGCCTACCGGCGGGTACTTCGCCAAGGTCGGGCCCCTCGCTCCCGTGCGCAGCGGCCAGGTCTACCTGCGGCACAGGGCGTGCACCGCTGAGAGCTGCTGCCTTCCGACCCTGACTCGGTTCACGGGACGCCCTTGCGCAGAACCCGGCCACTGCGCACGGGAGCGAGGGCAAGGAACACGGTAGCGTCAACGGGCCTTGGAGGAGTGCGAGAGCGGCCGAATCGGCACGATTGGAAATCGTGTGTCTTGCAAGGGACCGTGGGTTCGAATCCCACCTCCTCCGCCAACTGCGTACCTGGTCAGGCCGAAATGCCACCGGCCCGTGCGGTCCGACCGGGAATCGACGACCTGAGAGCGGGTCCTCCCGCCGAGCGGCGCTCGCGGCGGGCGATCCCCCGGTCGCCGCGGCCCGGCTCGGCCGCCACTCCGCTCCGGGCTGCAGCGGCGCGCGGCGGGCCGACGGTCCCCGCTACCCGAGGCGATTGGCGCCTACGTTTCCGGTGGTGAACCCCACGAGCAAGAGCGCCACGTCCGCATGTCGGCACACTTGGAACGCGATCCGCGTCGAGCGCGACGTGGAGCCGGTCTTCTGGCGCTGCTTCCGATGCGGCGCCCAGAAGGAGCGCGACGGCACGATCACGGCGCGTGCGTAGCGGCCGGCCCCGTCGCGCCGACGGCCGGCGGGGTAGCCGATCTGACACCGGCTGATCGGCGCCCGGTCCGCGGGTAGGCAGGGCCCGCCAGCGGGGGCCGGCGGGTGGGCGGGCTCCGAGCAGCTGCCAGGATGACCCCCGTGACCAGCCCTTCCGGCACACGCGGGCATGACGGCTAACGGGGGCGACGGGAGCTCGTGGGCCCGCGTCCCCCGGCACCTCGTCGTGCTGCTCGGGGCGCTCTCGGCCTTCGCGCCGCTCTCGATCGACATGTACCTCCCGGCGCTGCCCCGCCTGCAGCGCGGCTTCTCCGCCCCGCCCTCGCTCGCGCAGGCGACGCTCACCGCCTGCCTCGTCGGCCTCGCCGGCGCCCAGCTCTTCGTCGGCCCGCTCTCGGACCGCCTCGGTCGCCGCCGACCATTGCTCGTCGGCGTCGGCCTCTATGCGCTCGCCTCCCTCGCCTGCGCGCTCGCGCCCAACCTGCCGCTGCTCATCCTGCTCCGACTGGTGCAGGGAGCCGCGGGGGCGGCGGGGATCGTGATCGCCCGCGCCGTGGTGCGCGACCTCCGCTCGGGGGACGAGGCGGCGCGGCTGTTCTCGCTGTTGCTGGTGGTGAACGGCTTCGCCCCGGCGCTCGCGCCGGTGATCGGCGCGCAGCTGCTGCACCTCGGCAGCTGGCGGGTGACCTTCGTCGCGCTCGCGCTGCTCGGCGGGCTGCTGTTCGTCGCGTCGCTGGCGCTGTTCCCCGAGACGCTCGGCCAGCGCGCGCCGGCCCCCCCGCCCCGTCGCCAGCGCACGATCTACCGGGAGCTGCTCGGCGACCGCCGCTTCGACGCCTACGCGCTGCTGTCGGGCCTCGTCACCGGGGCGATGTTCGCCTACATTGCCGGCGCCCCCTTCGTCCTCGAGAACCAGTTCGGCGTCTCGCCGGTCGGCTTCTCCGGGGTGTTCGCGATGAACGCCACCGGGATCGTCGCCGCGAGCCAGCTCGGCGCCCGTCTCGTCGGCTGCTTCGGGAGCCGGGCGCTGCTCCTCGCGGGCGTGGCGCTCGGAGCCCTCGGTGCGGCGCTGCTCGCCGTCGCCGAGATCGGCGGCCTCGGGGTCGGCGGCGTGATCCCCGGACTCTTCCTCGTCGTCTCCGCCGTCGGCCTCGTGTCGCCGAACGCGACGGCGCTCGCGATGGCGGACTACCCGAGCGTCGCGGGCAGCGCGTCGGGCCTCCTCGGCGTCGGGCAGTTCGCGATCGGCTCGGCGTTCGCGCCCCTCGTCGGCGCCTTCGGGAACCGCACCGCCGTGCCGATGGTCGCGGTGATCGGCGCCTTCTCGCTCGCCGCGGTGCTCCTCGCTGGCATGCTCATCGTCCGCGACCGGGCGGAGCACCGTCCGGCGGCAGCACCCGGAGGGACGGTGACCCGATGACGAGCGAGAGCGAGGCGATGGCGATCGCCCTCGAGGAGGCACGTGCCGCACTCGCGCACGGCGACGTCCCGATCGGTGCCGTCGTGCTCGTCGGCGGCGAAGTCGTCGCTCGCCGCCACAACGAGCGGGAGCGCCTCGGCGACCCGACGGCGCACGCCGAGGTGCTCGCGCTGCGCGACGCGGCGGGGGTGGGCGGGGGGTGGCGGCTCGCCGACGCGACCCTCGTCGTCACGCTTGAACCCTGCCCGATGTGCGCCGGAGCGCTGCTGGCGGCGCGGGTCGGCAGGCTCGTCTTCGGCGCCCCCGACCCGAAGGCGGGCGCCGCCGGCTCGCTGTACAACCTCTGCGCCGACCCGCGGCTGAACCACGAGGTCGCGGTCGCCGACGGGCTGATGGCCGAGGAGTGCGCGGCGCTGCTCACTGCCTTCTTCCAGGCCAGGCGGGGCGGCGCGGCGGCGAGCGGCGGCTGAGTCGCCGGTCGCCACCCGCACGCCGCGGCACTAGCCTGCTCCGCCGGAGGGATGCGAGAGCGGCCGAATCGGGCGGTCTCGAAAACCGTTGTGCGTCCTGCGTACCGTGGGTTCGAATCCCACTCCCTCCGCCAGTGCCGACCGCAGCACGTCGGCATCGTCGAGGTGGCGCGGCCCGCTCGGGGGACGGGCCGCAGCCCCTCGGCGGCAGCCCCGGGGGTCTCGGCAGATTCCTTTTGCTCGCTAAGGAATTTCTCAGCCTCGTTGTCTAGCTTCACCTGTGCGGTGCCGCCCGGGACCGCGGCGAGCGAGGAGCAGGCGATGATCGGATCGATTGCAGCCGAGCCGGGCAGTGAGCTCTTCCGGGATCCCGACGGCGAGGGCGCCGGCCTCGACCTCTCGTTCGGCCCGATCGCCGGCGGCCAGCCCCGCTGGTCGCTCGTCCGCCGCGACGGCCGCCGCCTCGAGCGCGCGGTGCTCGACGAGTCACGCCCGAGCCGTCGCCGCTGCCGTCTGTGGCTCACCGACCTCATCGGCGAGGCGCGGGCGATGGCCCTCATCGGGCGCGTCGGCCGCTTCGACCTCTTCTACGCCGACTACTACGCGGCCCGTCCCGACCTTCTGCGCGGCCACCTCGTGGCGGTCGCCTGAGGAAGTGGCCTCAGTCCTCGCCCATGTCGTGGTCGGGGTGGCCGGCCTCGCCGTAGCGCCAGTAACCGCTGGTGGTGAGCAGCTCGCGCGTGACGCCGCGCTCGAGGAGGAGCTTGCGGGCGCCGCGGATCGCCACCGCCTCGCCGGCGACCCAGGCCTGCACCGGCGCCGGGCCGAGCGCGAGCTCGCCGAGCGCGGCGACCATCGCCGCGCCGGCGCCGTCCGAGCCGCGGGGCACGCTCTCGAGCGTCACCCCCCGAGGGAGGGGGAGCTCGGGGAGGTCGGCCGGGTCCGCCGCCTCGAGCAGGACGACCCCCACGGCCGCGGTGGGGAGGGCCTCGGCGATCATCGCGATCGCCGGGAAGGCGGTCTCGTCGCCGGCGACGAGCTGCCAGGCGGCCTCGACGACGCGGTAGGGGCGGCTCGGCCCGGCGACGGCGACGACCTCGCCCGGCTGGGCGCTCGTCGCGAAGCGCGCCGCGGGGCCGTCGCCGTGCACGTAGAAGTCGATGTCGAGCTCGTTGCGCGCCGCGTCGAAGCGGCGCGGCGTGAAGGTCCGCGAGACGGGCGCCGAGGGCGGCCGTTCGCCCCGCGGCGCGGCGAGCGCCTCGAAGTCGATCTCGTCCTGTCCCTCCTGGCGGAGGTAGAGCTTCAGGTGGCCGGTGGGGCCGGCGATCTCGAAGCCCTCGAGGCTGTCACCCCCGAGGGTGACGCGGACCATCTGCGGGCTGAGGTTGGTCACCCGTCGCACGGCGACGGCGCGCACCTGGGGGGCGCCCCGCGTCGGTCGGGCATCGGTGGTGGAGGTCAGAGGAGCGCCTTTCTCGATATATCGCAAACATATCGCGACTCCGCCGGGCAGTCGACCCGGAGAGGTCAGCGGCGGGCCTCGAGGGCGGCGATCAGCTTGGGGAGGAGGTCGGTGATGTCCCCGACGACGCCGAGCTCGGCGACGGAGAAGATCGGCGCCGTGGCGTCGCGGTTCACCGCGAGGATGTGCCGGGCGCCCTTCATCCCGACGAGGTGCTGGGTGGCGCCGGAGATCCCGAAGGCCAGGTAGACCTCGGGCTTCACGGTCTTGCCGGTCTGGCCGACCTGGCGGGCGTAGGGGGCCCAGCCGGCGTCGACGACGGCCCGCGAGGCACCCGCTGCGCCGCCGAGGAGCGCGGCGAGCTGCTCGATGAGCGCGTAGCGCTCCGCGGCGCCGAGGCCGCGACCACCCGAGACGACGACCGCCGCGTCCTCCAGGGCGGGGCCGCTCCGCTCCTCGAGCTGGCGGCTGACGATCCGCACCGTGGCGCTCGCGGGCCGTGCCGGGGTGGCCCGCTCGACGGCGGCGGCTCGGCCCCCCGCCGGCGCGGCGTCGACCGACTTCGCGCGCACGAGGTAGAGGCCGGGGCCCTCGCCCGTGAGGCGGGCGCGGGCGATCTCGTTGCCGCCGAAGACGGCGTGCTCGGCGACGATCCCCTCGCCCTCGCGGCTGAGCCCCACCGCGTTCGCCAGCACGGGGAGGTCGAGCGCGGCGGAGAGCCGCGCCGCGACGTCGCGCCCGTCGTAGGTAGCGGGGAGGAGCAGGGTCTCGTAGGCGCCAGCGCGCGCCGCCTCGCCGATCGCCGCCGCGAGGAAGGGGGCGGGCGGCTCGTCCTCGGGGAGCTCGACGACGACGAGGCGGCTGACGCCGTGCTCGCCGAGGAGCGCCGCGCAGTCCGCGGCGCCGGCGCCGGCGGCGTAGGCGACGACCTCGTCACCGAGGGTGCGGGCGAGGGTCGCGAGCTCGAGCGCGACCGAGGCGGGCAGGCCCGCACGCTGCGGCGAGAGGAGGGCGACCGTCGCCATCTAGAGCACCTTCCAGCGGCCGAGGGAGCCGAGGATGGCGTCGAGCGCCTGCGCTTGCTCGGTGACGAGCTCACCGGCCACCGCCGGTGGCGCGGGCTCCACCGAGAGGACCTCCTGGCGGGCGCCGGCGCCCCCGACGGTCGAGCCGTCGAGGCCGAGCGCGGCGAGGTCGAGCGTCTCGACGGGGCGTTGACGGGCGGCCATGATGCCGCGCAGCGACGGGTAGCGGGGCTCGATGGCGGCGGCGGTGACGGAGAGCACCGCCGGCAGCGCGCAGGTCACGTCGTCGCTCCCGAGCTCGCTCTGGCAGCGCGCCGAGAGGGCGCCACCCCCCAGCCGCGCGTCGGTGGCGTAGGTGACGGCAGGCCAGCCGAGCAGCTCGGCGACCTGCACCGGGACGGTGCCGGTGTAGCCGTCGCTCGACTCGGTCGCCGCCACCAGGAGGTCCACGCCGAGGCGGCGGGCGAGCGCGGCGAGCACCTTCGCGGTGGAGAGGGCATCGGCGCCGGAGAGGGCGGGGTCCGAGACGACGACGGCCCGAGCGGCGCCCATCGCGAGGGCTGTGCGCAGCCCCGAGGTCTGGCCGTCCGGCGCCATCGAGAGGAGGACGACCTCGTCGCCCCCCGCCTCCGCGAGGCGCAGCGCGAGCTCGACGCCGTGCGCGTCGGCGTCGTCGAGGACCGGGTCGCCCTCGCGGCGCAGGCGGAAGTCGGCGGTGAAGCCGACCGGCGCCTCTGCGGCGGGGATCTGCTTCACGCAGACGGCGATGTTCATCGTGTGTCGGTGCTCGCGATCGCTCGGGGCCGGCTCAGGCCGGGACCGAGAAGAGTGCAGCGTCGCCCTGCCCGCTGCCACCGCAGAGAGCGGCCGCGCCGAGGCCCCCGCCGCGGCGGCGGAGCTCCATGCACAAGGTGAGCGCGACGCGCGCCCCGGACATCCCGATCGGGTGGCCGAGCGCGATCGCGCCGCCGTTCGGGTTGACGAGCTCGGGGTCGACCCCGAGCTCGTCGGTCGAGGCGATCGCCACCGCGGCGAAGGCCTCGTTCATCTCGAACAGCGAGAGCTCGCCGAGGCTCCGCCCGGAGCGCTCGAGGGCGTCGCGGATGGCGTTCGCCGGCTGCAGGAGGAGGGAGGGGTCGGGCCCCGCGACCTGGCCGTAGCCGACGATCTCGGCGAGCGGCTGCACCCCGAGGCGCTCGGCGACCGCCGGCGAGCAGACGACGACCGCCGCGGCCCCGTCGGAGATCTGGCTCGCGTTGCCGGCGGTGATCGTGCCCTGCGCGCTGAAGGCCGGGCGCAGGCCCGCCAGCGAGGCGAGGTCGGTGTCGGGGCGGATCCCCTCGTCGTGCTCGAACAAGAGCGCCTCGCCGCGGCGCTGGGGGACGCTCACCGGCACGATCTCCGCGCCGAGGCGCCCCTCCTTCTCGGCGCGCGCCGCCCGCTCGTGGCTCGCGGCGGCGAGCTCGTCCATGCGCTCGCGCGAGATGCCCGCGTTCTCGGCGTAGGACTCGGTCGCCGCGCCCATCGCGACGTGCTCGAAGGCACAGGTGAGGCCGTCGGCCTGGATCACGTCGAGGACAGCGTGCTCGCCGTAGCGGTAGCCGGCGCGCGCCTCGGGGAGGAGGAAGGGGGCATTCGTCATCGACTCCATCCCCCCGGCGACGACGATCTCGGCCTCGCCGGCGCGGATCATGAGGTCCGCGAGGTGGATCGCGTTCAGCCCCGAGAGGCAGACCTTGTTGAGGGTCATCGCCGGCACCCGCATCGGGATCCCGGCGGCGACCGCCGCCTGGCGGGCGGTGGCCTGGCCCTGGCCGGCCTGCAGCACCTGGCCGAGGATCACGTAGTCGACGGCCTCCGCGCTCACCCCCGCGCGGCGCAGCGCCTCGACGATCGCTACCGTGCCGAGCTCGCTCGCACGGAACGAGGAGAGTGCGCCCGAGAGGCGGCCGATCGGGGTCCGTGCCCCGTTCAAGATCACGGAGGGGGTCATCGTGCTCCTTCCTAGGCCGCGTCGATGACGCGCGGCGCCGCGGGGACCTGCAGGGTGGCCCCCGTCCGTTCCTGCACCTCGTCGGCGGTGAGGCCGGCGGCGAGCTCCTCGAGCACGAGGCCGTCGGGGCCGACGGAGATCACCGCGAGGTCGGTGATGATGAGGTTCACGACACCCGAGCCGGTGAGCGGCAGGCTGCACTTGGGGAGGATCTTCGGACCGCCGTCGCGCGTCGTGTGCTCCATGGTCACGATGACCCGCTTCGCCCCGTGGACGAGGTCCATCGCACCCCCCATCCCCTTCACCATCTTGCCGGGCACTACCCAGTTCGCGAGGTCCCCTCTCTCGGAGACCTCCATCGCGCCGAGCACCGCGCAGTCGATGTGGCCGCCGCGGATCATGCCGAAGCTGAGCGAGGAGTCGAAGAAGGCGGCGCCCTGGAGGAGGGTCACGGTCTCCTTCCCGGCGTTGATGAGGTCCGGGTCGACGTGCTCCTCGTCGGGGTAGGGGCCGACGCCGAGGACGCCGTTCTCGGACTGGAGCATGACGTGCACCCCCTCCGGGACGTAGTTGGGGATCAGCGTCGGCAGGCCGATCCCGAGGTTCACGTACTCGCCGTCGCGCAGCTCCTTCGCGGCGCGCGCCGCGACCTGTTCCCGGGTGAGGGGCATCAGCTGACCGCCTCCAGTCTCGGTGCGACCGTCCGCTTCTCGATGCGCTTCTCCGTCCCGACGGGGACGGGGGCGATCCGCTGCACGAAGATGCCGGGCAGGTGGACCTCGTCGGGGGCGATCTCGCCGGCGCCCACGATCTCCTCGGCCTCGACGATGGTGATGCGCCCCGCCATCGCGCAGAGTGGGTTGAAGTTGCGCGCCGACTCGTGGAAGACGAGGTTCCCGGCGGTGTCGGCGACCGCGGCGCGCACGAGCGCGTAGTCGGTCGTGATCGACTCCTCGAGGATGTAGTCGCGGCCGTTGAAGGTGCGGGTCTCCTTCTTCGGCGAGGGGAGCGCGACCGAGCCGTCGGCCGCGTACCGCCACGGGAGGCCGCCGTCGCCGACGAGCGTCCCCACCCCGGCGAGGGTGTAGAAGGCGGGGATCCCGCAGCCGCCGGCACGCATCCGCTCGGCGAGGCTGCCCTGGGGGGTGAGCTCCACCTCCACCTCGCCCGCCAGGTACTGCCGGGCGAACTCTGCGTTCTCGCCGACGTAGGAGGCGGTGACGCGCGCGATGCGGTGCTCGGAGAGCAGGACGCCGAGGCCGAAGCCGTCGGTCCCGCAGTTGTTCGAGACGACGTGCAGCGAGTCGATGTCGAGCGCCGCGACCGCGTCGATGAGCACGATCGGCACGCCGCACAGGCCGAAGCCGCCGACGCAGAACGACGAGCCGCTCGAGATGTCGGCGACCGCCTCGGCGGCCGAGCTGAAGACCTTGTCCATCGCGCTCCCTCCTACGCCGTCAAATCAAAGCGCATCCACCGAGGGCGGCCAAACCGGTGGCCGCTTCTCGACAAAGGCGCGGATCCCCTCGCGGCGGTCCTCGGAGAGCGCGACCCGCCGCCAGGCGGCCTCCTCGACCTCGAGGCCCCGTTCGAGGGCGAGGTCGGCGCCGAGCAGCAGCGCCCGCTTCGCGCTGCGCACCGCGAGCGGGGAGTTGCCGGCGATCTCGCCCGCCAGCGCCAGCGCCTCGCCCTGCTCCGAGCCGCCGGCGACGAGGCGGTCGACGAGGCCCCGCTGCAGCGCCTCTGGCGCGGCGACGAGGCGGCCGGAGTAGATCAGCTCGGCCGCCACCCCGCTCCCGGCGCGGCGCTGCAGGAGCTGGGTGCCGCCACCGCCGGGGATGAGGCCGCGGGAGACCTCCGGGAGGCCGACGACCGCGCCTTCGCCGGCGACGATCACGTCGCAGCTGAGGGCGAGCTCGTAGCCGCCGCCGACCGCGTAGCCGCCGACGGCGGCGACGACCGGGACAGGGATGGCGCGCAGCGCGGCGAAGGCGGCGCTGAGGAGCGGGCGCTGGGCGACGAGCTCGTCGTCGGAGAAGCCGGCCCGCTCCTTCAGGTCCGCCCCCACGCAGAAGGCCACCGGGTCGGTGGAGGAGAGCACGACCGCGGCGAGGGCCGGGTCGCCGGCGAGCTTCACGCAGGCGGCGCGCAGCTCGCCGAGCATCGCCGAGCTGAGGGCGTTGTGGGCCGCGGGCCGGTCGAGGCGGAGCTCGGCGACGGCGCCGGAGCGCCGCAGCCGCACGCTCTTTCGGCTCGGGCGCTGCTCGTCGCGCGGCGCGGCGCTCATTGCTTCCTCCTCACGAGCTCGCTCCCGGCCAGGCTACTGCCGCCTCCCCAGCCCCCCTCCCTGCCGGAAGCCGCTTCAGGGTGGCGGGCCGGTGTAGACACTGCCCGTGCTGAGCCGCTGGCCGATCGGGGTCGCCGCGAGCCTCCTCGCCGCGGCGCTCGCGCTGGCGCGCGGGCGCGCCCTCGGCCGCCTCATCGCGAGCGGTCGCCCCGACCCGACGAGAAGGAGCTCCGGCTGGGCGCGACTGCGCCGCGAGCTCGTCGAGGTCCTCGGCCAGCGCCGGCTGCTGCGCTTCACCGTGGCCGGCGCCGCCCACGCGCTCGTCTTCTGGGGCTTCATCGTCTTGTTGGCGACGGTCATCGAGGCCTACGGGGCGCTCTTCAGCCCCACCTTCGCGATCCCGCTCATCGGCCACGCCCCCGCCCTCGGCCTCGTGGAGGACCTCTTCAGCGCCCTCGTCCTCGTCGGCCTCGTGACCTTCCTCGCGATCCGCCTCGCGCGCCGCCCGGCGCGCGAGGGGAGGCGCTCGCGCTTCTTCGGCTCGCACGCCGCCGTCGCCTACGCGCTCTTGACGATGATCTTCCTCGTCATCGGGACGCTCCTCGTGTTCCGCGGCGCGGCGAGCCTCGACGGCCACCTCCCCGACGGCGGCCTCGCCTACCTCTCGCGGGCGGTCGGCAGCCTCCTCGCGCACGGCGGGCACGGTTTCGCGGCGAGGACCGAGACCGTCGCCCTCGACGCCAACGTGGTCGTCATCGCCGCCTTCCTCGCACTCGTCCCCTACACCAAGCACCTGCACATCGCGCTCGCGCCGTTGAACATCGCCTTCGGGCGCGACCGCCGCCTCGGCCCGTTGCACTCGACGCCGGACCTCGACCCCGAGCACTTCGACGAGGAGACCCTCCTCGGGGTGGGCCAGATCGCCGAGTTCTCCTGGAAGCAGCTGCTCGACTTCGCCACCTGCACCGAGTGCGGTCGCTGCCAGAGCGTCTGCCCGGCCTGGGCGAGCGGCAAGGAGCTGTCACCGAAGCTGCTCGTCATGGAGCTGCGCGACGAGCTCTTCGCGGCGCCAGTGGTGGCGCCCGCCGCGGGGCGGCCGATCGTCCCGGGGGTGATCTCGCCGGAGGTGATCTGGGCCTGCACCACCTGCGGCGCCTGCGTCGAGGAGTGCCCCGTCGACATCGAGCACGTCGACGCGATCATCGACCTCCGCCGCCACCAGGTGATGAGCGAGTCGGCCCTCCCCGACGCCTCGGCGGCGACGATGCTGCGCAACGTCGAGAGCCGCGGCGATCCCTTCGGCGTCGGGGCGGCTGCCCGTCTCGAGTGGGCCGCCGACCTCGGCTTCGAGGTCGAGGTCGTCGGCGAGGTGATCGACCCCGCCGTCGAATACCTGCTGTGGGTGGGCTGCGCCGGGGCGCACGACGCCCGCGCCCGCCGCACGGTGCGCTCGCTCGCCCGCCTCCTGCAGCGTGCCGGCGTGCGCTTCGCGGTGCTCGGGCGACAGGAGCGCTGCACCGGTGACCCGGCGCGGCGGATGGGCAACGAGTTCCTCTTCCAGGAGCAGGCGCGGGCGAACATCGAGACGCTCGAGCGCGTCGGCGTCCGCAAGGTGGTCACCACCTGCCCGCACTGCCTGAACACGATCGGCAGCGAGTACCCCGCCCTCGGCGGCAACTTCACCGTCGTGCACCACAGCGAGCTGCTCGCCGACCTCGTCGCCGCCGGGCGGCTGCCCGTCGGTGAGCTCGCCGGCCGCGTCACCTACCACGACCCCTGCTACCTCGGCCGCCACCAGCGCATCTTCGACGAGCCGCGCGCCGTCCTCGCGGGCACCGGGGCCGAGCTCGTCGAGCTCGAGCGCAACCGTGAGCGCAGCTTCTGCTGCGGCGCGGGGGGTGCCCGTATGTGGCTCGAGGAGCCTGTCGAGCAGCGGGTGAACCTGCTGCGCACCGACGAGGCGCTGGCGACGGGGAGCAGCGTCGTCGCGACCGCCTGCCCCTACTGCAGGATCATGCTCGACGACGGGGTGCACGCCCGCAGCGCCGAGGACGAGGTCGAGGTCCTCGACCTCGCCGAGCTCCTCGAGCGCTCCCTCGGGGGTCGCTGAGCTCCGCCATCGCGCCGCCGGGCGGGTGTCGTCGTTAGCGTCGCGGGGAGCCGATCCGTCCGGGAGGTCCCCCATGCCAGCACCCGCGAGCGGCACGCGCCGCACCGCACGTCCTCCAGCGAGCCAGCAGCGCTGGGTCGACCCCGAGCGCAACCTCGACTGGATCGCCGCCCGCATCGGACTCGCCTAGTCGTGGTCGCCACCGCCCCCACGTCCACCGCGACCGGCGCCCGCTACAGGGCCGTCCGGAGCGCGACGGAGGCCCTCGCCGAGCCCTTGTCGGCCGAGGACCAGACCGTGCAGTCGATGGCCGACGTGAGCCCGACGAAATGGCACCGGGCGCACGTCACGTGGTTCTTCGAGACCTTCCTGCTCGCCGAGCACGTCCCGGGCTACCGCCCCTTCCACCCGATGTTCGGCTACCTCTTCAACTCCTACTACGAGGCCCTCGGCGCCCGTCACCCCCGCCCCGACCGTGGCCTGCTCTCCCGCCCGAGCGTCGAGGAGGTGGCCGCCTACCGGCGCCACGTCGACGAGGCGATGGGCGAGCTGTTCGGCGGCGACCTCGAGGGCGAGATCGGCGAGCGGGTCGAGCTCGGCCTCAACCACGAGCAGCAGCACCAGGAGCTGTTGCTCATGGACATCAAGCACGTGCTCTCCCAGAACCCGCTCCGCCCCGCCTACGCCCCCGCCGTCCCCGCCCCGACCCCCACCGCGCCGCCCCCCGGCTGGCTCGCCCACCCCGGCGGCCTCGTCGAGGTCGGCGAGGAGGCGGCGTGCTTCACCTTCGACAACGAACGGCCGCGCCACCTCGTCCAGCTCGCACCGTTCGCGCTCTGCTCCCGCCCCGTGCTCTGCGGGGAGTGGCTCGAGTTCATCGCCGACGGCGGTTACGAGCGTCCCGAGCTGTGGCTCTCCGACGGCTGGGCGGCGGTCACCGCCGAGGGGCGGCGCGGGCCGCTGTACTGGTCGGCCGCCGACGGGGGGGCGGTCGTCTTCACCCTCACCGGCGAGCGCCCCGTCGACCCCGCCGAGCCGGTCTGCCACGTGAGCTACTACGAGGCGGACGCCTTCGCCCGCTGGTCCGGGGCGCGGCTGCCCACCGAGGTGGAGTGGGAGGCCGTGGCGCGAGCCGAGGGCTTCGCCTCGGCGCCGCGCGCCGCCGCCGCGCTGCACCCCGCGGCCCCTTCCTCACCGGGCGGCGCCGGCGAGGTCTGGGAGTGGACCTCGTCGGCCTACCTGCCCTACCCGGGCTTTCGGGTCGCGCCGGGTGCGGTCGGTGAGTACAACGGGAAGTTCATGGTCAACCAGCACGTGCTGCGCGGCGGTTGCTGTGCCACCCCGCCCGGCCACGAGCGCCTCACCTACCGGAACTTCTTCCCGCCCGGGGCGCGTTGGGCCTTCTGCGGGCTGCGCCTCGCGAGGGACTGCTGAGGTGGCGGCCGGGCGCCGGACAGGCGGCGAGGGGGCGGCGGCCGATGGGGAGGGCGCCGAGGGGGTGCGCCTCGAGGTGCGCATCTCAGCCGCGGCGCGACGCCGCGAGCTCGAGGAGGACGTGCGCCGCGGCCTCGGCGGCGTCGAGAAGTCGCTCCCCCCGAACTGGTTCTACGACGACGAGGGGAGCCGTCTCTTCGAGGCGATCACCCGCCTCGAGGAGTACTACCCGACCCGCACCGAGGCGGCGATCCTCACCGCGCACGCCGGAGAGATCGCCGGCCGCAGCCGGGCGCGCGCCCTTGCCGAGCTCGGCTCCGGCCTCTCGGAGAAGACCCTCCTGCTCCTCGACGCGCTCGCCGGCGACGGTCGCCTTGAGCGCATCTCGACCCTCGACGTCTGCGAGGAGGTGCTGCGCGACGCCGCCGCGGCGCTGCACGCCCGCTACGGCGTCGCCGTGCACGCGGTCGTCGGCGACTTCCGCCGCGACCTCGGGGCGCTGCCGCGCGAAGGGCGGCGCCTCGTCTGCTTCCTCGGCGGGACGATCGGCAACTTCGCCCCCGCCGCCCGGCAGCGCTTCCTCGTCGACCTCGAGGCGACGATGGCCCACGACGACTACCTCCTCCTCGGCACCGACCTCGTGAAGGAGCCGGCGCGCCTCGTCGCCGCCTACGACGACGAGGCGGGGGTGACCGCGGCCTTCAACCGCAATCTCCTCGTCGTGCTCAACCGTGAGCTCGGCGGCGACTTCGACCCCGCCGCCTTCGACCACGTCGCGCTGTGGAACGAGAAGGAGCACTGGATCGAGATGCACCTGCGCGCCCGCCGCGCGCAGCGCGTGCGCCTCGCAGCCCTCGACCTCACGGTCTCGTTCGCCGAAGGGGAGTCGCTCCTCACCGAGATCTCGGCGAAGTTCACCCCCGACGGCATCGGTCAGGAGCTCGCCGCCGCGAACTTCGTCGTCGAGGAGCGCTTCACCGACCCCCGCGGCGACTTCCTCCTCACCCTCGCCCGCCCCTACTGCTGACCGCCCGACTGCCCGTAGGCTCGCCGCAGCCCGAGAAGGAGACCACCGATGCCCTCGCCCCACCGCCAGCCGATCGCCGTCCTGCGCCACAGCCACGAGCACCTCTGCGCGCTCGTCTCGCCGCTCGACGACGCCGCGCTCGAGGCCCCCTCCTACTGTGACGACTGGAACGTCGCGCAGGTCCTCTCCCATCTCGGGAGCGGCGCGGAGATCGCCCTCCTCAACTTCACCGCAGCGCGCGCCGGCGCTCCCGCGCCCGACCGCAGCGAGTACCAGGCGATCTGGGACACCTGGAACGCGAGGAGCCCGCGCGAGATGGCCGACGGCTTCGCCGCCGCCGACGAGGCGCACATCGCCGCCTACGAGGCGCTCTCCGACGAGGAGCTCGACGCGCTCTCCATCCCCTGGTTCGACGGCAGCATGCTCGACGCGAGCGGCGCGGTGCTGATGCGCCTCGGCGAGCACGCCGTGCACACCTGGGACGTCGAGGTGGCGAGCGCGCCCGAGGCCACGGTGCAGGCCGAGGCGGTGGAGCACCTCGTCGACCTGCTCCCCCGGCGCGCGGCGCGCCTCGCGCGCGGCGACAAGCCCGACGGCGCGGTCGCGGTGCACGCCGAGGAGCCGGCGCGGGACTTCCTCCTCAGCCTCGGCGAGCAGCCGGCGCTCACCCCGGGCGCCGGCGAGGCGGAGAGCTCGCTCTCGCTCCCCGCCGAGGCGCTGCTGCGCCTTCTCTACGGCCGTCTCGACGCCGAGCACACGCCGTCCTCGGCAACGACGAGCGGCCCCGTCGACCTCGCCGCGCTGCGGGCGGCCTTTCCCGGCTTCTAGAGCGCTAGGGCTGCGGCTCGCCTTCGGCGGGGGCGGCCGTCGTCTCCAGCCAGCGGCGGAAGCCGTCGGCGTTGGAGTGGATGCCGTTCAGTGTCTCGGCGCGGTGGCGCGCCGCGTCGTCGAGGTGGGAGAAGTCGCCGCCGAAGGCGCCCTCGAGGGCGGTCGCGATGTCGTTGCCGGCGAGAAAGGCGCCGCGCGCGACGCCCGCCCAGGAGCGCAGCGTCTCCGCGGCGTCGGCGAGCACGGCGGCCGCCTCGCCCGGCACCACGCCGTAGTGCGCGAGGACGATCGCGGCGGGCGAATGGGCGGCGAAGCGGGCGAGCGAGGCGAGGGCGAGCTCGAGGTCGAAGTCCGGCGGTGGGGTCGCGGGGCGCAGCACGCCGATGTCGGGGAGGCGCACGCCGACCGCGTCGCCGGCGAAGAGCAGGCCGCTCTCCTCGTCGAAGAAGCCGAGGTGGTGCTTGGCGTGGCCGGGGGAGTCGACGGCGAGGACGCGCCGGCCGTCGACGGGGAGGGCCTCGCCGTCGCCGAGGACGACGATCCGCCCGGCCTCGGTCGGCTCCAGCCGGCCGTAGAGGCCGTCGAGCTTGTCGCCGTAGACGCGCGCCGCCGAGGCGACGAGGCGGCTCGGGTCGACGAGGTGGCGGGCGCCCAGCTCGTGGACGTAGACGGTGGCGCGCGGGAAGTGCGCGGCGAGGTCGCCGACGCCCCCCGCGTGGTCGAGATGGATGTGGGTGACCGCGATCCCCGAGAGGTCGTCGGGGCCGAGGCCGAGGCCGGCGAGCGCCTCGAGGACGGTCGGCACCGAGCTCTGGCTGCCGGTCTCGATGAGCACCGGCTGTTCGTCGCCGACGAGGTAGCCGGCGGTGGTCTGCCGCCAGCCGCCGAGCAGGGTGTCGATCTCGACGATGCCCGGGGCGACCGCCGCCGGCGTCGGTGCGCTCACGCAGCCCCGATCTCGATGACCACCTTCACGTCGTCAGGGGAGCGCTGCAGCGCCTGGTCGAAGTGCTCGATCGGGACGCGCCGCGTGATCAGCCGGCCGAGCCACTCGGGGTCCGCGGCATGCAGCGCCTGCGCGCCCGCCTCGTAGTGGTCGCGGTTGGCGTTCACCGAGCCGACGACGGTGGTGTTGCCGAGCACCATCTGGCGGGCGATGTCGCCGAAGTCGGCACTCTCGCTGGTGCCGACGGGGGAGATCCCCGTGAGGCAGACGACGCCGCCGATCGCCGCCGCGGCGATCGACTGGAGGACGAGGTCCGGGACGCCGGTGCACTCGATGACCACGTCGGCCGAGCCCTTCAGCGAGTCGAGGGAGCCCTGGTGGTAGGTGCCGCCGAGGGCGGCGACGAGGTCGGGCTTCAGCCCCTTGTCGACCTGGTCGACGACGGTCACGGCGAGGCCGCGCTGGCGGGCGAGGAGCGCGGCGAGCAGGCCGATGGGCCCCGCGCCGACGACGAGGCAGCTCTCGGGCTTCCAGGCGGCGCGGTTGCCGATCGCCTCGAGCTGCGCCCAGGCCTTGGCGACGACCGTCGTCGGCTCGAGGAGGACGCCGAGGCTCGACAGCGAGGGCTCGAGCTTCACGAGGGCGTCGGGGTTCGAGCGGTAGCGCTCGCGCATGAAGCCGTCGATCTCCTTGATGCCGTGCTCGGTGTACTGGCCGTTGCGACAGGCGTCCCACTGCCCGACGGCGCAGGCGTAGCACGGGACAGGGTCCGGCCGGCGCACGATGCAGACGACGAGGTCGCCCGCGTGCAGCTCGCCGCCGGCGGGGGCCTCCGCGACGCGGCCAAGCGACTCGTGGCCGAGGACGAGGGCGGAGCGCCCCGGGGGGCTCCAGCCGTAGTCGCCGTGCACGATCTCGGCGTCGGTGCCGCAGACGCCGACGGCGAGGGTCTCGACGAGGACGCTGCCCTCGGACTCGTCCGGCTCGGGGATCTCGGCGAGGGTGGCCGAGGAGGGGGTCTTCGGGATCACGGTGACAGCGCGCATCGCTCAGTTGTATCGGGTGGGGGGTCACTTTGCCGGGCACCGGAACCCTCCGGCGCGGTCGCCCAGCGGTTAGATGCTCCGCCGCTTGGCGCTCGAGGGGTGGTGGTGCATCGTCGGGTGGCGGAGGCGGTGCGGGATCGAGACCCGGCGCCCCTGCAGACGCGTGTGGAGCGAGTGGTCGTCGGCCCCCTGCCAGCCGCTCGCGCGCTGCAGGTTGACCGCCGAGTTGACGAGCGAGACGTGACTGAAGGCCTGGGGGAAGTTGCCGACCAGGCGGTCGGCGACGGGGTCGTACTCCTCAGCGAGCAGGCCGACGTCGTTCGCCAGGCCGAGGAGGCGCTCGAAGAGGGTCACCGCCTCGTCGTGGCGGCCGATCATCTCGAGGTTGTCGACCAGCCAGAACGAGCAGGCGAGGAAGGCCCCCTCCCGCCCCGAGAGGCCGTCCACCTCTGCGGCGTTCTGCGCGTCGTAGCGGAGGACGAAGCCGTCACGGGCGAGATCGGCCTGGATCGCGTCGACGGTGCCGACGACGCGGGCGTCGGAGGGGGGGAGGAAGCCGACGAGGGGGATCATGAGCGTGCTCGCGTCGAGCTCCTTGGAGCCGTAGTACTGGGTGAAGGTGTTGCGCCCAGCGTCGAAGCCCTTCTCGAGGACCTCCGCCTTGATCGCGTCGCGGGCCCGTCGCCAGACATCGACGGGCCCCTCGAAGCCGAACTCCTCGACGTCGCGCACCGCGCGGTCCATCCCCACCCAGGCCATCACCTTGGAGTGGGTGAAGTGGCGGCGCGGCCCCCGCACCTCCCAGATCCCGTCGTCGGGCTGGCGCCAGCCGTCCTCTAAGAAGTCGAGGAGCACCTTCTCGAGCTCCCACGCCGGGCCGGGGTCGATGCCGCTGCGGCGAGACTCGTGCAGCGCCGAGATCGTCTCGCCGTAGACGTCGAGCTGGAACTGGTCGGCGGCGAGGTTGCCGATGCGCACCGGCTTGGAGCCCTCATAGCCGGGCAGCCAGGCGAGCTCGCGCTCGGTGAGGGTCCGCTCGCCGCGCACCCCGTACATGATCTGCAGCTGGCTCGGGTCGCCGGCGACGGCGCGCAGCAGCCAGTCCCGCCAGGCGAGCGCCTCCTCGTGGTAGCCGGCGGCGTTCAGCGCCGAGAGGGTGAGGGTCGCGTCGCGCAGCCAGCAGAAGCGGTAGTCCCAGTTGCGCTCGCCGCCGAGGGTCTCGGGCAGCGAGGTCGTCGCCGCGGCGACGATCCCCCCGGTCGGCGCGTAGGTGAGCGCCTTCAGGGTGATCGCGGAGCGCAGCACCGGGTCGCGCCAGCGCGCCTCGCCGGGGCAGGAGGACTGGCTCGCCCACTCGGTCCACCAGCGCGTCGCCTCGTCGACCGCGTACTGCGCGTCGATCGGGTGCACCGGCTGCTCGTGCGAGGGGTACCAGGACAAGATGAAGGGGACCTGCTGGCTGGCGCGGATCGTGAAGTGGGCGACGGTCGTCATCCCCTCGCCGTGGGAGTGCACCGGCGTCCAGAGGTTGATCGCGTCCGGCCCGGCGATCGCCCGGAACATGCCGTCGAGCTGGCGGACCCAGGGCACGACGGCGCCGTAGCCGAAGCGCACAACGAGGTCCATGCGCATCTCGACGGCGCCGGAGAGCCCCTCCACGATGCGCACGACCTGTGGGTTCTGGACGCGCACCGGCATGCAGTCGGTGACCCGCACCCGGCCCTCGGGGAGCTCCCACTCGGTCTCGAGGACGAGCGTGTCGGCGCGGTAGTGGCGCGAACTCGAGAGCAGCGGGGCCCCCTCGCCGGGGGCGCCGCTCGCCGCCGGACAGATCCGCCAGAAGCCGTTCTTCTCGTCGCCGACGAGGGCAGCGAAGCAGGCTTCGCTGTCGAAGCGGGGGAGGCAGAGCCAGTCGATCGAGCCGTCGCGGCCGACGACCGCGGCGGTCTGGGTGTCGCCGATGATTGCGTAGTCTTCGAGCCGGAGCGCCATCTGGCCATCATTGTCGCGAAGGGCGCGAGCAGCCGGTCAAGGCCTCCTCAGCCGGCGCAGCCCTCCGTGCTGACGCGCGCCCCGTCGTTGCGCTCGGCGACGGTGATCGCCTGCAGCACCGGCGGGGAGGCGAGCGCGTAGCCGAGGTCCGGCTGCACCGCCGAGCGGGAGAAGACGACGCCGAGGACGGCGCCGTCAGGGGCGACGAGCGGGCCCCCGGAGTTCCCCGGCTGCACGTCGGCGTGCAGGCCGTAGACGACGCGGCTCGTCGAGGACTGGTCGTAGATGTCGCGTCCCTGGGCGACGGTGCGGGTCAGCACGCCGGCCGGCTGCGCGTCGAACGGCCCGTTGTTCGGGTAGCCGAGGACCGCCGCGTCCTGCCCGCGCTCGACGTAGTTCGGGTCGAGGGCGAGGGGGGTGAGGGAGGCGCCCGGGAGCCTCAGGAGCGCGAGGTCGAGGCTCGGGTTGAAGTACACGGGGGTCGCCGAGAGCACCGCCCCGGACCGCAGGTGCACGGTGACCGAGCCGGTCCCGGCGATCACGTGGGCGTTCGTCGCGACGAGGTCGGGGGTGACGGCGAAGCTCGACCCTTCCTGCTCCTGGCCGCAGCCGATCGCCACCACCTTCAGCACCGAGCCGCCGGCGTGCGCGACCGCGGCGTTCACGGCGGCGGGGCTCGGGAGGGAGACCGCCCCCGTCGACTCGGGGACGATGTTCGCGAACACGACGGGGAAGCCGCTCGTCGAGAGGTAGCGGTCGACCGCCGCGAAGGAGTCGGGCACCGGCGGGAGAGCGGACTGCACGTCGCGGATGATCTTCGAGCGGCTGATCGCGGACGAGAGCCCGCTGAGCTCGCTGTTCACGAGGATCGAGCCGAGCAACCAGCACACGACGAGGGTGCCGGCGACCGCGACCACCGAGCCGATCAGCGCGTCGAGGGGGCGGGCGAGCGGCACATGGCGCAGGGCGCGCCAGGCGAGGAAGCCGAGGTGGCGCCCGGCGCTCGACAGCAGGCTCGCCGGCGCGATCAAAAGGACGAGCGCGACGAGGGTCTTCCCGACCGTGCTGTGCACGTGCGGCACGACGGCGACGACGAGCACGACGCCGATCGCGAGGCCGGCCGCCACCCCGGCGAGCGAGATCAGCTGGGCGACGGCGCCGACCCGCCTCCCGTGCAGCGCGGCGAAGATGAGCAGGACGACGATGATCCCGTCGACGAGGTCCAACTAGGGGCTCGTCGCTGCGCCCGTGCCCTCGCCGAGCGGCTCGATCCCGAGGTCGCGGTAGGTGAGGAGGGGCAGGTAGCTGACCCCGCGCTCCGCGAAGCGACGGCTCGCGACCTCGCCCCGGTCGAGCACGGTGAGGCAGGCCGCGATCGGCGCCCCCGTCTCCTTGACCACGTCGAGGGCGTCGAGGAGCGACTGCCCGGTCGAGACGGTGTCCTCGAAGACGACGACGGGCGTCGCCGGGCCGAGCTCGCTGCCCTCGATCCGCCGACCGGCGCCGTGGTCCTTCTCGGCCTTGCGCACCGAGTACCAGCGCTTGCCCGACAGGAGCGCCACCGCGTGCGAGAGGGGGTCGGCGCCCATCGTCATCCCGCCGATCGCGACGTAGTCGACGCCCTCGAGGGCGGCGATCACCGCCTCGGCGCAGCGGCGGAGGTCCTCGCCGGCGCCGACGGCGCGGCGCATGTCCACGTAGTCGTGGCTGTAGCCACCGGCGGCGAGGCGGAAGGGCTCCTCGCGGCGGGTGTAGCCGCGCTCCTTCACGACCTCGAGGAGCTGCGCGTGGAGCTCGGGCCCGAGGGTGGCGACCATCGGGGCGAGTGTAGGCGGGGCGTCAGCTTCGGTCGTTGAAGCGGTAGCCGACGCCGCGGATCGTGGTGATGTGGGTCGGGAACTCCGCGTCGGGCTCGATGCGCGCCCGCAGGCGGCCGATCAGGGTGGCGACGATGCGCGAGTGGCCGTCGTAGTCGAGGCCCCACACCCGCTCGAGGAGCTCCTCGCGACTCACCACCCGCCCCGCGTGCTCGAGGAGCTCGCGCAGCACCTGGAACTCGCGCAGCGGCAGCTCGACCGGCACGTCGCGCACCGCCACCTCGTGGCGCTCGGGGTCGAGGGTGACGTCGCCGACGCGCAGCACGTCGGCGCTCGGGGCGCCGAAGGGCAGCTCGCGGGCGGGGCCCTCCCCCCCGGTGCGCCGCCGGCGCAGCAGCGCCGAGATGCGGGCGACGAGCTCGCGCATGCGGTAGGGCTTGGCGACGTAGTCGTCGGCGCCGACCTCGATCCCGACGACGACGTCGACCTCCTCCGAACGGGAGCTCACGATGATGATCGGCGTGTCGAAGCCGCGCGCCCGCATCTCGCGGCAGACGTCGATGCCCGAGAGGCCACGCAGCATGAGGTCGAGGAGGATGACGTCGGGGCGCAGACGCTCGGTCTCGACGAGGGCGGCGTTGCCGTCTCGCACCGCGGTCACCGCGAGGCCCTCGCGCTCGAGGCCGACCGTCAGCGCGAGGACGTGCGACTCATCGTCCTCGACGAGCAGCACCTTCGGCCAGTGGGACCGCTCCCCGGCCAGGGCTACCGCCATGTCCCGAGTTCCCGACTCCGGCGCGAGCATCTCGTCCGATCGTCACGGGCCCCGATGACGCAACGTGGGGAGGCGGGTGAACTGCGCATGACCGCGCGGCGAATTCCTCGGGAACAGCTCGACGGCGCGGGGAAGACCAGCGCTTTTCAGTGCTTCTCAGTGCTCGACGGCGTCGAAGGGGGCGGTGCGCCAGTCCTTCTCGGGGTGCGCGTCGCGTGTCCCGAGCACCGCGCCGAGGGCGCGGTGGACGAGGTCCCAGACGCCCAACTGGCGGCGGGGGAAGGCCCTCACCTCGCCGTGCAGCGTGTCGCCGCGCAACGCGTAGTAGGGGGCGGGGTCGAACACCGTGACCTCGTAGTTCCCCGACTCGCGGTCGCCGGAGCCGTCGTTCTTGATCTCGGCGTGGGCGAGGACGGTGGAGCGCTTCGCGTTGGCCGGGTCGGTGTGGTCCACACCGTCGGGCCAACGCTCCACCTTCACCACGATCACCGATGCCATGTCCTCCATGCTACGGAGGACTGCGCCCCGCGCCCGCGATGCGGAGAGCGCCTCGGCGACCACCGCTAGTGTCGGGCGCGTGGCCCGCTCAGCGCGACATGCCCTGGTCGAGCGCCTGCTCGGTGGCCGCCCCGAGCAGCACGGCGCCGGGGGCCACCACGCCGATCACCGCGAGCTCCGCGGCGGGGGGCTGCGCGCCGCGATCTTCGGCGTGAGCGACGGCCTCGTCTCCAACGTTTCGCTCGTCCTCGGCACCTCGGGCGCGCACCCGGGGGGCTCGTTCATCCGGCTCGCCGGCATCGCCGGCCTGCTCGGCGGCTCCTTCTCGATGGCCGCCGGCGAGTACGTCTCGATGCGCGCCCAGCGGGAGGCCTTCGAGCGCGAGATCGAGGTGGAGCGCCGCGAGCTCGAGATCCACCCCGCGGCCGAGGAGCACGAACTGCAGCAGATCTACCAGGGACGGGGGATGAGCGCCGAGACGGCGCAGCAGGCGGCGGGCGACGTGATGGCTGACCCGGAGAACGCGCTGTCGACCCACACCCGTGAGGAGCTCGGCATCGATCCGCAGAACCTCGGCTCGCCGGTGCAGGCCGCGACCGCCTCCTTCGCGAGCTTCGCCTTCGGCGCGCTGCTGCCGCTCCTGCCCTTCCTCACCGGCAACGGCGGCAGCGGGGCGCTGCTCGTCGCCATCGCCCTCACCGCCGTCGGTGCCCTCGCCACCGGCTCGGTCCTCTCGCTCGTCACCGAGCGGCCGCTCGTGCTCTCCGCGCTGCGCTCGCTCGCGATCTGCGCGGTGGCGGGCGGGGCGACCTACGCGATCGGCACCGCGATCGGCGTCTCGACCGCATGACGACGGCGGACGCCTGCGCCGCGCTCTACCTCGTCCGCCACGCAGACGCCGGCGACCGCACCCGCTTCAGCGGTGACGACGACCTCGAGCGGCCGCTCTCGCCGAGGGGTCGTGAGCAGTCGGCGCGCATCGCCGAACGCCTCGGCGGGGTCGCTTTCGTCCGTCTGCTGAGCTCGCCGGCGGTGCGCTGCGTCGGCACCTTCGAGCCGCTCGCCACGGCCCGGCATCTCGCGCTCGAGGAGGTGGAGGCGCTCGTCGAGGGGGCCGATCCGCACAAGGCCCTCGAGGTGCTGCTCGCGAGCGGAGCGAGCGCGTCGGCGCCCGTCGCCGCCTGCTCGCACGGGGATGTCCTCGGCGCGATCCTCGAGGACATCCTCCGGCGCGGCCTCCCCGTCGAGGGCAAGGTGCGCCTTCCCAAGGCGATGACCGTGGAGGTGGCGCTGTCGGCCGCGGGCGAGCCCTCCCACCTCCGCTTCGTCGGCCCGAAGGGCGGCTCGCGCTGAGAGGAGGGCCCGCGCCGCGGTTGTTAACCTCCCGCCCGTGACCGACAGCCAGCGCCGCGGCACGCTCGCCCTCGTCGGCGGCGACGAGTTCCAGGGCTCTCCCGAGCTCGACAGCGAGCTCCTCGCGGCGGCCGACGGCGAGGTCCTCGTGCTCCCGACCGCCGCCGCCTACGAGCGCCCGGGCCTCGCCGTCGAGCGAGCCGAAGGCTGGTTCGCCGCTCTCGGCGGGCGGGTCCGGCCCTGCATGGTCCTCTCCCGCCCCGACGCCGAGGACCGCGCGCTCGCCGAGATGGTCGCGGGCGCCCGCTTCCTCTACCTCGCGGGCGGCTCTCCGCTCCATCTCCGCTCGGTGCTGAAGGACTCGCTTGTCCTCGACGCCCTCGTCGGCGCGTGGCGCAACGGCGCCGTCGTCGCCGGCTCCTCGGCGGGCGCGATGGCGCTCACCGATCCGATGGTCGACCCCCGCGGCGGGGCCTTCACCGTCGGCCTCGGGCTGGTGCGCAACGTCGCGGTCGTGCCGCACGCGAGCGGCGAGCTCACCCCCCAGCTCCGCCGCACGCTGTCCTTGGCCCCCGCGGGCTGCGCGCTCGCCGCCCTCGGCGGCGGGAGCGCCGTCGTGCGCGAGCCGGACGGCTCCTGGCGGAGCAGCGGGGCGAGCATCGAGATCTACGTCGACGGCGTCCCGAGCGGCCTCGAGAGCCTGGCGGGCAAGCCCGTCGAGTAGCTGCCGGCGCCGCGTCGCCCGGGGTGCCGCGGATCGTGGGTGCCGCGGGGTTGTGGCTGCCGGGGGTGCTCGGGGTTCGGGGTGCGGCGGTCTCAGTCGTCCTCGGAGATCGTCACCGACTCGATGAGCACCTGCTCGCTCGGCTTGCCCGAGGCGGTGCCCGCGGCCTCGAGGGCGGCGATCACGTCGAGGCCGTTCACCGCCTTGCCGAAGAGCGCGTAGGCGGGCGGCAGCTGGGCCCCCGAGGGCCCGCAGATGATGAAGAACTGGCTGCCGTTGGTGTTCGGCCCGGCGTTGGCCATCGCGAGCGAGCCGATCTCGTAGCGGCCCGCCTTGGGGAGCTCGTCGTCGAAGCGGTAGCCGGGGCCGCCGGTGCCGCGCCCCGTCGGGTCGCCGCCCTGCACGACGAAGCCCGGGATGATGCGGTGGAAGACGACGCCGTCGTAGTAGTGGTACCGGGAGAGGAAGACGAAGCTGTTCACCGTCTGCGGCGCCGTCGCCGCGTCGAGGGCGAAGGTGATCGAGCCCTTGGAGGTCTGCATCACCGCGGTGTAGCGCTTCGCCGGGTCGATGCACATCGGCGGCGGGCCGTCGAACTGCTGGGTCTTCGGGGCGGAGCCGTCAGCCGGGGGGCATTCGGGGGCCATCGCTGCACCTTGCCTTTCGGGTCGCGCCGGGCGCCCGGCGGGGTCGTTCCTAGGAGAGCTGGCGGACCGTCACCGAGACGATCCGGTGGGTCACCGTCGGCGTGCCGCCCGAGGTGCCGTCCTTCGCGATCTTGTCCACGACCGCCATGCCGCTCGTCACCTGGCCGAGCAGCGTGTACTCCGGCGGCAGCTGCACCCCCGAGGCGCCGACGGTGACGAAGAACTGGCTGCCGTCGGTCTTCGGGCTGGAGGAGCTGTTGGCGAGCGCCACCGAGCCGAGCGGGTAGCAGTTCGGCTGGCACTTTGCGGGCGGCGTGTTGCCCGTGAACTGGTAGCCGGGGCCGCCGGTACCGGTGCCGGTCGGGTCGCCACCTTGCACGACGAAGCCGGGGATCACCCGGTGGAAGATCGTCGAGTCGTAGAAGCGGTAGCGGGAGAGGAAGACGAAGTTGTTCACCGCGAGCAGCGACTTCGCGGCCTGCATCGTGATCACGAAGCTGCCGAGGTCGGTCTTCACGGTGGCGTCGAAGACCGCCGTCGGCGAGATGCAGAGCGCGGGCGCCTTGGTGAAGGCGGTGACCCGCTTGCTGCTCCCCGCCGCCGGGGGGCAGGTGGGCGCGACCGCCGCGACGGCGGTCGTCGTCGAGGTCGGGGCGATCGTCGTCGCCGTGGTGGTGGTGGTCGTCGTGCTCGTCGCCGCCTTCTTCGGCGGCGAGTGCTGTGAGAGGAGGAAGACGAGGGCGATGACGACGCCGGCGACGACGGCGAAGGTCCCGCCGCGGCGCAGCACGCGTCGTTGGCGACGTCGCCGTTCCACGACCGCGTTCTTCTGATTCCGAAGCGCCCGTTGGCGCGCCCGCTTCTCGCTCGGCACGGGACGCGAAGGTAGCCGGTCCTGCCAGGTACGTTGGCGCCGTGGCGCTCGCTGTCCAGAAGTTCGGTGGCACCTCGGTCGCGGACGCGGAGCGGATCCGCGCCGTCGCCGACCACGTCGCGCGCACGCTGCGCACTGGCGACCAGGTGGTGGTCGTCGTCTCCGCGATGGGCAAGACCACCGACGACCTCCTCCGTCTCGCCGACGACGTCAGCCAGGTGCAGCCCGGGCGGGAGCTCGACATGCTGCTCACCGCCGGCGAGCGGATCTCGATGTCCCTCGTCTGCATGGCGCTCGCCGAGCTCGGCGTGGCCTCGGCCTCCTACACCGGCAGCCAGGCGGGGATCATCACCGACACCACCCACACCAAGGCGCGCATCTTGGAGATCCGCCCGACGCGCCTTCGCGAGGCGCTCGCCAAGGGGGTCGTGCCGGTGGTCGCCGGCTTCCAGGGGGTCTCCGAGGCGCTCGACGTGACCACGCTCGGCCGCGGTGGCTCGGACACCACGGCCGTGGCCCTCGCCGCCGCCCTCGGCGCCGACCGCTGCGAGATCTACACCGACGTCTCGGGGGTCTTCAGCTCGGACCCCCGCATCGTCCCCGACGCCCGCCGCCTCGCCCGTATCTCCTTCGAGGAGATGCTGGAGATCGCCGGCACGGGGGGGCGCGTGCTCGCGCTGCGCTCCGTCGAGTTCGCCCGCAACCATCACGTGCCGCTCCACGTCCGTTCCAGCTTCACCTGGGAGCCGGGTACGTGGGTGACCGAGGAGGACCCCGACATGGAACAGCCGATCGTCTCCGCTGTGACGAGCGACACCTCGGAGGTGAAGCTCACCGTCACCGGCGTCACGGACCGGCCGGGGGTGGCCGCCGCGCTCTTTCGCGGTCTCGCCGAAGAGATGGTGAACGTCGACATGATCGTGCAGAACACCTCGCACGACGGGACGACCGACATCTCCTTCACCATCCCCCGCAACGAGCTCGCCGCGGCGACCGGGGTGACGAGGAAGCTCGCTCCCGAGCTCGGCGCTGGCGAGGTGCTCGTCGACGAGAACGTCGCCCAGGTGAGCGTGGTCGGCGCGGGGATGAAGACCCATCCCGGGGTGACCGCGCAGATGTTCGAGTCCCTCGCCGCCGCGGAGATCAACATCTTGATGATCTCCACCTCGCCGATCCGCATCTCCTGCATCGTCGAGGCGTCCGCCGCGGACCGCGCCGTGCAGGTGCTGCACGACGCCTTCCAGCTCGGAGCGGCCTGAGCGGGGGAGCGCCCCGCCGCGCCTCCGCTACCCTCGGAAGATGCACGTCGGCATCTTCGGAGCCACCGGCCAGGTCGGTGGTGTCATGCGCAGCATCCTCGAGGAGCGCGACTTCCCGGTCGACTCACTCCGCCTCTTCGCCTCGGCCCGTTCGGTCGGCAGGCGCCTCGAGTTCAAGGGCGAGGAGCTCGCCGTCGAGGACGCGAGCGCGGCGCAGTACTCGGGGCTCGACGTGGCCCTCTTCTCCTGCGGGAAGGCCGCCTCGCTCGAGCTCGCGCCGAGGGTCGCGGCCGCTGGCGCCGTCGTCATCGACAACTCCTCGGCGTGGCGCATGGACCCCGAGGTTCCGCTCGTCGTCCCCGAGGTGAACGGTGCGCTGCTCGCGGCGATCCCGAAGGGGATCGTCGCCAACCCGAACTGCACGACGATGGTCGCGATGCCGGTGCTGAAGCCGCTGCACGACGAGGCGACGCTCGCCGGCGTGCACGTCGCCACCTACCAGGCCGTCTCGGGCGCCGGCCTCGCCGGCGTCGCCGAGCTCGACACCCAGCTGCAGGCGACGGCGGCGGGCGCCTCCCGCCTCACCTTCGACGGGGAGGCCCTCGAGTTCCCGGCGCCGAAGGCCTTTCCCGCGCCGATCGCCTTCAACGTCCTGCCCCTCGCTGGCAGCCTCGTCGGCGACGGCACGGGGGAGACCGACGAGGAACAGAAGTGGCGGAACGAGAGCCGCAAGATCCTCGGCCTCCCCGCGCTCCCCGTCGACTGCATCTGCGTGCGGGTCCCCGTCTTCACCGGCCACTCGCTCGCGCTGCACGTCCGCTTCGCCGGGCCGCTCAGCCCGGAGCGGGCGACGGCCCTCCTCGAGCGCGCCCCCGGTGTCGAGCTCTCCGAGATGCCGACCCCCTTGCAGGCGGCCGGCCGCGACGCCTCGATCGTCGGCCGCATCCGCGCCGACGAGACGGTCGCGCACGGCCTCGCGCTGTTCGTCTGCGGGGACAACCTCCGAAAGGGCGCCGCGCTGAACGCGATCCAGATCGCCGAGGCGCTCTGAGGCGCTGAGCGGCGGCGGGCCCGCTCGGTCGGGCCCCCCGGAGGCGACGGGCGCGCCCGTCAGTAGGCGCGAGCGAAGACGACCCGCCGGCCGTAGGCGGCGGCGCGGTCACAGGCGACGCAGTCGCCCTCGTCGTCGGGACCGTCGAGGGGGATGCAGCGCGGGGTCGCCGACGTCGCCTCCTTGATGCGCGCCTCGCAGTCCGGCTGGCCGCAGTGGCGGGCGAGGGCGAAGCCCTCCGCCACCTGCGCGACGAGCTCCTCGAAGGTGTCGGCGTCGGCGGTGTGCTCGGCGCGGAAGGCGAGCGCGCGGGCGAACAGCTCGCGCTGGAAGTCCTCGAGGCGCTCGAGGAGGGCGCCCGCCGCCGAGCCGATCGCGAGCGCGTCCTTCTCGCCGGTGAGGCGGTCGGCCACAGTGACCTGGCCGGCGGCGAGGTCGCGGGGGCCGAGCTCGACGCGCAGCGGCGCCCCGCGCAGCTCCCACTCGTTGAACTTGAAGCCCGGGGAGAGCTGCGGGCGGTCGTCGATGTGGGCCCGCACCCCCACCTGGCGCAGCTCCCAGGCGAGGGCGCGCGCTGCGTCGAGCACCGCGGCGAGGTCGTCGTCGCGGCCGATCGGCACGATGACCACCTGGTGGGGGGCGAGGCGCGGCGGGAGGATGAGGCCGCGGTCGTCGCCGTGCGCCATCACGATGCCGCCGATCATGCGGGTGCTCATCCCCCACGAGGTCGTGAAGCAGTGCGCGAGGCCGCCCTCGGCGGTGGCGAAGGTGATGTCGAAGGCGCGCGAGAAGTTCGTCCCGAGGTAGTGCGAGGTCCCAGCCTGCAGCGCCCGCCCGTCGCGCATCATCGCCTCGAGCGAGACCGTCCGGTCGGCGCCGGCGAAGCGCTCGCTCTCGGGCTTGTCACCGACGATCACCGGCATCGCCGCGAGCTCCTCGGCGACCTCGCGGTAGAAGCCCGCGGCGGTCATCATCTCGGCGACCGCCTCCTCCGCGGTGGCGTGCGCGGTGTGCCCCTCCTGCCAGAGGAACTCGGTGGTCCGGAGGAACAACCGCGGCCGGAGCTCCCAGCGGACGACGTTCGCCCACTGGTTCATGAGCACCGGGAGGTCGCGGTAGGAGCTGATCCAGCGGGCGAACATCTCGCCGATCACCGTCTCAGAGGTCGGCCGCACGACGAGCGGCTCCTCGAGCTTGTGGCCGCCGGCGTGGGTCACGACGGCGAGCTCGGGGGCGAAGCCCTCGACGTGCTGGGCCTCGCGCTTCAGGTGCCCCTCGGGGATGAAGATCGGGAAGTAGGCGTTCTCGTGGCCGGTCGCCTTGATGCGCTGGTCCAGCTCGCCCTGGAGGAGCTCCCAGATGCGGTAGCCGTAGGGTCGGATGACCATCGTCCCCCGCACCGGCCCGCGGTCGGCGAGCTCCGCGCGGAGCACGAGCTCGTTGTACCAGGCGGAGAAATCCTCGCTCTGGGGGGTGATGCCCTTGTCGTTCGTTCGCGCCATCCGCTGTGCCTAGCACGCGCGCGGGCACCCGCTCGCCCTCGTGAAAGCGGCGATTTCCGGCCTCTGAGGAGATTTTTTTCGCGGCGCCGGCGGCGCTCGGGGGAGGGCGCGCAACCGCGCGTTGCGGATGGCGCGCGCCTTGTTGCAGAAGTTGCTGATGTGGCGCACGCGCGGGGTTCCACCCGCCTGCGTAGCGGGATCCACCACGGAGAGTGGTGCGCGGACGGCGGAGGTGCGACCGGTGGAGCTGTGGGCCGCGCCGCCGCCGGCAGGCCCGCGGGCGAGCTCCGCCGGTGCTCCCCCTTGCCTTGGCAAGGGGTGCCTCCGTACCATCTCCCCGGTCATCCGCCATTCCTGCTGGAGCAACGGCGCTCGCGGGATGCCAAACAGAAATTGGGGGCCATGTCGCGCGTACCCGCTCGCCATTGGAGTCGACTCGCCGTTGCGGTGGCCGTCCCTGCGGCCGCTTCCTTCCTCTTCCCGATGTGGTCGGCGGGCGCCGCGTCGGCGTCGGTCGTGCTGCCCACCTCGCCGCGCTACTGCACCGCCAACGGCGGCACCTTCGCCGGCTGGTTGGACTCGAGCCCGGCGATCCCGATCTGCGGCCCCGGGCCCGCCTACGGCGGCGTCGGCGGCTACGTGAACATCCCCGGGCCCTTCGGGGAACGCGGCACTTACTACAACGCGACGCCGGGCTTCCAGTGCGTCGAGCTCGCCGACCGCTACCTCGCCGTCGTCGACGGCCTCGGGGCGGTGAAGGCCAACGGCGCGCAGGTCGCCGAGAACTACCACGCCGCCTACCCCGCGACCCGGCTCGTCCGTGACGGCTCGCGCGCCGCGGTCGGGAACGCGCCGAGGACCGGCGACGTCCTCAGCTTCTCCTACTCCTCCTCGTTCTCCGGGGACGGTCACGTGGCGGTGGTGATCGGCGCCTCGGTCGACCGCCGCACCGGGGACGGGACGGTCCGCATCGCCCAGGAGAACGTCGGCTCCACCGACTACGTCCGCACCCTCGAGCTCAGCTCGTGGCGCCTCGTCGACCCGAGCGAGGGGGGCGGCACCGAGTACAGCTACCCCTACGCCGAGTGGCTGGTCGTGCCCGCGCCGGTCTCGGCGGCGGTGCGCCTCGCGGAGCGGCACGGCTGGCACCCGAGCGGCGCCGTCGCCAACCCCTTCGTGGCGCGGCCGAGCATCGTCCTCGCGAGCTTCGCCCGCCGCGGCTGAGGGTCGCTCAGGCGCCGAGCGCCTGCTCGAGGCGCCCGACCTGCCACTCGCGCTCGGCGGAGGACGCCTCGCCGGCGGCCTCGCGGGCGCGGAAGGCGGCGTCGCGGGCGAGCGCTCCGGCCGAGAGGTAGGGCGACTGGTGTTCGGCGCCGAGCATCACCGGCCCGAAGGGCGTCTGCAGGAGGGTCGGCTCGATCCCCGGCTCCGCCGCCTCCGCGTGCTCGGCGTTCTCCTCGCGTGCCGCGATGTAGCCGGGGGAGGCGAGGTAGCGGAGGGTCTCCACCGCCGCGAGCACGGCATCGCCAGTCGCGGTGAGAAGGGTCCAGGCCCGGTCGCTCGTCGCGTCCAGCTCCTCCGCGAGGTCCGCCTGCAGCGCGGCGAGGGCGAGGTCACCGATGCGCTCGCCCTCCTTGCGCAGCCGCCGCGCCGCGGCGAGCCTCGCCAGCCGCCCGATCCGTCCGGTGTCGCCCGAGGAGCGAGAGAGGTAGTTGCGCGCGTCCTCGATCGCGGCCGCGAGCGTGAAGCCCGTCGGGAGCTCGAGGTCCCCGGCCTCACCGAGGACGTGCCCGGCACAGTCGAGGGCGAACTCGGCGGCGCTGCGCGGCGCCCAACCGGTCTGCTGGAGGAGGCGGGCCGAGGTGACGACGAGGCTGCCGGGGAGCTCCTCGACCGCCTCTCCGAGCGGCTCGGCGACGTAGACGGCCTCCTCGAGGACGTCGAGCAGGGCGTCGGCGGAACGCAGCACGAGGCGCTCACCGAAGGTCGTCTCCGCGGCGAGCGGTGCGCCGGCGTCGGGAAGCGCCCACTCGACGTCGCCTTCGGACGTGCGCTCGACGCCGAGCGCGGAGGTCGTGACGTAGTACCTGGCGGCCATGGCTACTCCTGGTCGTGGTCGTCGGGGAGCGTGGGCGCCCCGAGGGAAACGCCGGTGGGACCGGGCGAGGGGGGATCGGGCGTGATGGCCTCGGGCGAGGCGGCGGGGAGGCCGGGACGGTCGCTCAGAGGGTCGAACCCCCGTCGATGTGGATCGTCTGGCCGGTGAGGTAGTCCGCGGCCTCGCTCGCCAGGTAGACGACGAGGTGGCCGACCTCGCGCACCTCGCCGGCGCGGCCGGCCGGGACCTCCCCGGCGATGCGGGCGCGGTTCTGCTCGTAGCGGTCGCCGGAGGTGATCGGGTCCGGGAACGAGCCCGGCGCGACGGCGTTCACCTGCACGTTGTAAGGGGCCCACTCGAGGGCGAGGGAGCGCGTGAAGCCCGTGAGCGCGGCCTTGCCGGTGGAGTAGATGACGCGGTTGGCACCGCCGCGCAGCGCAGCGAAGGAGGAGATGTTCACGACCTTGCCGGAGCGTCGGCCGAGCAGGTGGGGGCCCGCGGCGCGCGTGCAGTAGATCGAGGCGGAGAGGTTGAGGTCGATGACGCGCTGCACCTCCTCGTCGGTCATCCCCTCGGTGCCGTCGGGGAGGGTGACGAGGGGCTTGCCGATCGCGTCGCCGAGGTTGTTGACGAGGACGTCGAGCCTGCCGAACTGCTCGAGGACGGCGCTGACCGCGGCACCGGCGCCGCCGGTGGTGGTGACGTCGCCGATGATCGGGAGCACCTTGCGCCCCGTCTCTTTGCCGAGGTGGCGGGCGAGTTCCTCGACGTAGCGCGGGGTGAGGGCGTTGATCGCGACGTCCATCCCCGATTCGGCGGCGACCTCGGCGATGCCGCGGCCGATGCCGCGACCGGCGCCGGTGACGAACATCACCTTGCCCTCAAGATCCCGTGCGGCCACGTGGGCCTCCTCTCCTCGGAGTGAATCTAAACGGTGCGGCAGCAGCCGGCTTCTGCGACGACGAGGCGCCCGGATTCCCGCGGACCCAGCCACTACCGTCGCCGACCGTGCTGGCGACGAGGTGCAAGGCCTGCGCGGGCCCGCGGGCCGGGCGAGGGATCTCGGGCGCGTGAGCGACATCGGGGGCCCCGGCCCGCAGGCGGGCGAGCCCGCCACGACGACCGGCCCGCCCGTCACCGAGGGTGCTGCTCCGCAGTCCCGCCTCGGCGCCTTCCGCGCGCGGCGCCGGGTGACGAAGGCCCAGCGCAGCAAGCGGCGCCGCCGCCTCGTGCGCGGCGGGATCGGCCTCGTGCTCCTCGTCGTCGCCGTCGTCGCCGGCAGCGGGATCTACCTCGACCTGCAGCTCCACCGCGTCGGGCACCTGAGCAACATCCACGTCCAGGCCTCGAAGGGCAACGTCGAGAACATCCTGCTCGTCGGCTCGACCGACCGCTGCCTCGTGAAGCCGGCGAAGAACTTCGAGGCCTGGGTGAAGGAGTGCGCGGCCGGGGTGAACGGCAACAACAGCGACGTGGTGATGATCCTCCGCCTCGTGCCCGGACGGGCGCCGACGCTGCTGTCGATCCCGCGCGACACCTTCGTCCCCGACGCCCGCGCCGGTGACCTCTCCAACCGCATCGACGCCGCCTTGTACAACGGCCCCAACCAGCTCATCCAGGCGATCGAGGAGGACTTCGGGATCCCGATCAACCACTTCGTGGTGCTGAACTTCCAGACCTTCACGAACATCGTGGACGTCCTGCACGGGATCACGATGTACTTCCCGACCTCGCTCAAGGACAACGACTCGGGCCTCTACATCAGCCGCAGCGGCTGCCTGCACATCAGCGGGGCGGAGGCGCTCGCCCTCGTGCGCGCCCGCCACGTCTACTACCACTACGACCCGAAGACCCGCACCTGGCGCGGCTACGACCCGTCGGGGGACATCGGCCGCATCGAGCGCGACCACATCTTCTTGAAGGTCCTCGGCCAGGAGCTGGCCGCGCGCGGGGTCGGCAACCCGGTCACCGACAGCCAGCTGCTCGGTGCGATCGCCCCCAACCTCACGGTCGACTCCGGCTTCAGCACCGGCGAGATGCTGCACCTCGCCCTCACCTACCACTCGAGCGCGAGCAGGGCCGCACAGTTCACCCTGCCGGTGGTCGAGGACACCCAGAGCTACATCTACAAGGGCTTCAACTACGGGGACGTCGTCTTCCCGACCGAGCCGCAGGACCAGCAGGCGATCGACCAGTTCATGGGCGGCACCCCCGCCAGCGCCTCGCTCATTTCCTCGAGGATCACCGTCTCGGTGGTCGACGCGGACAACTCGCCTGCCGCCGCCACGACCGTCGCCGCCGGCCTCACCTCGCTCGGCTACAAGGTGAGCGCCGGGAGCGCGGTCCCCTCCGTCGGCCCCATCGCCGAGACGACCGTCCGCTATCGTCCCGGACACCTCGCCGAGGCGCAGCGGGTGCTGCGCAGTCTCACCGGCGCGGTCGTGCTCGCGAGCGACCCGAAGATCACGGGGAGCGACGTGGCCGTCGCCGTCGGCTCGGACGTCTCGGTCGACACCCCGGTGCACACCGCCTCGGCCAGCACGGTGCTGCAGGCGACGGCGGCCGCGGCGACCCTCTCGCCGCTCGCGGCCCCGACTAAGGCGACCACCTCGATCCCGCCCTTCGACCCGCGCGCCTGCGCGAAGCCGTGAGCCGGCGCCGCGTCGGGAGCGCCCCCGCGGTCGCTCCCGGGTAGTGTCCCTGCGCACTCCGCGGGAGGCCGCCGGTCGGGCGGGGCGCAGAGGACGATGAGCCCACCACTTCCCCACGTCGGCCGGCTGGTCCGCCGCGCGCAGCAGGTCCACAACCGCCTCTGGGGCAAGCTCGTCTCCGAGGAGGTGACCTCGCCGCAGTTCGCGGTGCTCTTCGCGCTCGCCGAGACCGACGAGGCGGACCAGCGGACGATCGGCCGCTCGGCCTCGCTCGACCGCTCGACGGTCGCCGACGTGGTCGACCGCATGGTGCGCCGCGGCTATCTCGAGCGCCGGCGGGACCCCGAGGACCAGCGACGGAACCTGTTGCGGCTGAGCCCGGAGGGGCGCTCCCTGCTGGTCGCGCTGATGGCGCGGGGCCGCGAGATGAACGAGGCCCTGCTCGGCACGCTCGACGAGACCGAGCGCGTCGAGTTCCTGCGGCTGCTCACCAAGTTCGTCGCCCTCATCGAGGCGATGGACGGCGCAGAAGGCGAGGCCGGCGGCGCGGAGGAGTGATCGCGCCGTTGACAGTTGGTGCCCGGCGGGAGTACATTGATCCGTACACGGAGTAAATCTGTGGGGCTCGAGGAATACCCGCTCGGGCCCGGGGGGTGACGGCGGTCACGCCGCTGCCTTGGAGATGAGGCGGCCTGCGTCGCCGGAGGAGGCCCCAGTGGCACAGCTCGTCGGAGTCATCAACACCGCGCACTCGCCCTTCTGCTACATGCCGGTGGAGCGCTGGGACGTCGTGAAGTCGAACCGACCTCCCTACCGTGACGACGTCCCCGTCGACTCGGACGAGGTGAACCACGCGAAGGCGGCGCGCGTGCAGGAGGGCTTCTCGGTACTGCGCGACAAGCTCGCCGAGCTGCGCCCCGACGTGATCATTCTGTTCGGCGACGACCAGGAGGAGATCTTCGACTTCAACAACCACCCGGCGATCGCCGTCTACGTCGGCGCCGAGTTCTCCGGGCGGGTCTCCTCGGGCGACGCGATGTTCATGGGCGGCGGCGGCACGCCGCCCGAGCAGAAGCGCGTCCCCGGCCACGTCGCCCTCGGCACCTCGCTGCTCACCGGCCTCCTCGACCGCGGCTTTGACCCGGCGTTCATGATGGAGGTCCCCAAGCCCGAGAAGGGGATGTGCCACGCGATCATGCGCCCCCTCGAGTCGCTCACGAACTACGACATCCCGACGGTCCCGGTGCTGCTGAACGCGTACTACGCGCCGCAGCTGACGGCGATGCGCTGCTACGAGATCGGCAAGGCCGTCCGCGAGGTGATCGACGCCTACCCCGAGGACCTGCGCGTCGTGATCGTCGGCTCGGGCGGCCTCTGGCACACGCCGGGGCAGAAGGGCTCCCACCTCGACGAGGAGTTCGACCGCGTCGGCCTCGGCTACCTCGAGTCCGGCGACATCAAGGCCTGGGCGGCGCACTTCGACGCCTACCAGGTCGCGGACGACGACCCGAGCCAGGACTCGACCACCGTGCGGCGGGGCGTCACCGGCCTGCCGACACCGGGCGGCCCCCAGGGAGGGACGCGCGAGAGCTGCAACTGGATCGCGGCCGCGGCGGCCGTCGAGGGGCGGCCCTCGGTGATCGTCGACTACATCCCGATCTACGCCTCACCGGTCGGCGCGGCATTCGCCTGGGCCGAAGCCTGAGGCACCCGAACGAGACCTCGCTCACGGGGGAGCGGGACCAAGGGAACGGGGGGCGCCAGCGGCGCCCCCCGTTCCACGTTCTCGGCCCGCGCGAGCGGGCGGCGTGCTCAGACCCAGTTCGAGAGGACGAGGTCCTTGGTGAGGTCCCGCCACGGCGCGCCGCGGGGGATGATCGCCTCCGCCGCGTGCTGCACGTTGTGGCTCGCGGGGTCGCTGCCGCGCGGCGAGCGTCCGGCCTCGACGTCGTCGATCGCCTCGAGGAGGAGCCGCCGCGCCGCCTGGATGGCGTTGTCGGAGGAGCCGAGGGCCTCCTGGGAGCGGTCGACGATGTAGCCGCCGCCGAGGGCGGACTGCAGAGCGAAGTCCTGGGTGTTCACGCCCTCGATGCCGCTGAAGTTCTTCACCCGCTGCATCTGCCGGTCGATCATGTAGTCGTTCGACTTGTTGCGGATCAGCCAGTACGTGCCGGGAATCCGCTTGTAACCCTCGCCGGGACGCTCGCCGGTGTCCGGCCACTCCACCGGGTCGTAGGGGTCGCCCTCGTTCAGGTGGTAGCTCCGGTTGTAGACCCAGGTGTTCTCGTCGTCGATCGGGACCCAGACGTGGCCACCGATCTGCGGGTGGCTGGAGGGGGCACCCGTCCCGCCGTTGATCATCCCGCCGAGGTGGCTCTGTGCGGGCATGAAGAACTGATAGACGCGCACGAAGGTCTGGTCGTCGGAGATGTTGCGCAGGCTCCCGTAGGTGAAGCCCCACGGCTGGTCGTCGACCTCGAGCGTCGGGTGCGGGTCGCGCTGGCGCAGCCCCGGCGCGGTGAGG
>DATLTN010000039.1 GCA_035533595.1 Acidimicrobiales bacterium | reverse complement strand
TCGGAGGCGGCGCGCCTTGCCGTCGCGAGTTGCAACCCGAGCGACGACCAGCGCGGCTCTGCCGCCTACAAGGCGGCGATGGTCGAGGTCTGGACGCAGCGCACCATCGCCTCCTGCCTGGCCTGAGGGTGCCCGGGGGCGCCCGGGCCGGCAGCGCGGGCCGAAGCGGTACCGTGAGGCCGGCCGCACAAGCCCACCCGACCCATCAGAGGAAGTGACATGGAGCTGTCCAACGAGTTCGTGGTCCCGGTCGCGATCGACGACGCCTGGGCGGTGCTCACCGACGTGGAGCGGATCGCGCCCTGCATGCCGGGCGCCCGCCTCGAGTCGATCGAGGGTGACGACTTCCACGGCGTCGTGAAGGTGAAGGTCGGCCCGGTCACCGTCGAGTACAAGGGGACGGCGCAGTTCCTGGAGCGGGACGCCACCGCGCACAAGGCGGTGTTGAAGGCGAGCGGGCGCGAGACCCGCGGCCAGGGCAACGCCACCGCGACGGTCACCGCCGAGCTCTCTCCGGAGGGGGACTCGACGCGCGTCGCGGTGCGCACCGAGCTCGACATCACCGGGCGGGTCGCGCAGTTCGGCCGGGGGATGCTCGCCGACGTGAGCACCAAGCTGCTCGGTCAGTTCGTCGACCGCCTGGAGCGCGACGTGCTGAACGCGCCGGCGCCGAGCGAGCAGGGAGACGCCGCCTCACCTGCGGCGGGGGAGGAGACCGTGCGGCGTTCCGCCTCGACCGGTGGCGGCTCGGCGAGCGTGCAGGCCCAGGACGACACCCTCGACCTCGGCAAGCTGATGGGTAAGAGCGCCCTGCAGCGTGTCGTCGCGCCGCTCGTCGGAGTCGCCCTCGGCCTGCTCGTGTTCCTGCGTCGCCGCAGGGCCAAGCGACGCGGGTAGTTAGCCTTGACCGTCGTGCTGCAGCAACCGACGGGAGATGACTGGGTCGGCCTCACCGAGGAGCCGCTGCCGGTCGCCGAGGCGCTCGCCTGGGCGGTGGTCCCCGGCTGTGGGGGCCTCGTCACCTTCTGCGGCACCGTCCGCGACTTCTCCGACGGCCGCGACGAGGTGAGCTCGCTCGACTACGAGGCCTACCCCGAGCAGGTCGTGCCGCGCCTCGCGGCGCTGTGCGCCGCCGCGCGGGCGCGCTGGCCCGAGGCCGGCCGGATCGTCCTCCTGCACCGCGTCGGCCATCTCGAGGTGCGGGAGGCGGCTGTCGTCGTCTGCGCCTCGGCACCGCACCGTGCAGAGGCCTTCGCGCTCGCGCGCTTCCTGATCGACACCCTGAAGGCGACGATCCCGATCTGGAAGCTCGAGCGCTGGGCCGACGGCGAGGAGTGGAGCGACGGCACCTGTGAGATCGCGGACGTACCAGAGGCGCACGCGGTCGCGCACGGCCACCACGCCGGGCCGGCGGAATAGTGGCTGCGCCCGAGCCCGTCGCCGTTTCGCTGCGCGTCGGGAGGCCCCGCGAGGCCCCGCCGGCCGCCACGATGCCGACCAGCGGCCTCCTCGTCGACCGCTTCGGGCGCGTGCACACCGACCTCCGGCTGTCGATCACCGATCGCTGCAACTTCCGCTGCACCTACTGCATGCCCGAGGAGGGGATGACCTTCCTTCCCCGTGGCGAGCTCCTCAGCGTGCAGGAGATCGCCCGCGTCGGCGCGGTGGCGCGCGAGCTCGGGATCACCTCGCTGCGCCTCACCGGCGGCGAGCCCCTCTTCCGCCGCGACGCGCTCGAGATCGTCCGGCGCCTCGGCGCGCTCGGCTTCGCTGACCTCGCCCTCACCACCAACGGCACCGGCCTCGCCCGCCAGGCCGAGGCGCTGCGGGCGGCGGGGCTACAGCGGGTGAACATCAGCTGTGACTCGCTGCGCCCCGAGCGCTTCGGCGAGATCCGCCGCCGTGGCGCGCTCTCGCCCGTCCTCGAGGCGATGGCGGCCGCCGAGCGCGCCGGCCTCGGTCCGCTGAAGGTGAACGTCGTGCTGCAGCGGGGCGTGAACGACGACGAGATCGTCGACTTCGCCCGCTTCGCCCGCGACACCGGGCGGATCGTCCGCTTCATCGAGTTCATGCCGCTCGACTACGACGGCGGCTGGCGGCGTGACGAGGTCGTCCCCGGCGCCGAGGTGCTGGCCACGGTCGGCGAGGCCTACCCACTCGTCGCGCTGAGCGACCCCGATGATCCGGCGCCGGCGACGCGCTTCGCCTTCGCGGACGGCATCGGCGAGATCGGGGTCATCTCGAGCGTCACCGAGCCCTTCTGCGGGACCTGCAACCGCCTGCGGCTGACGGCCGAGGGCGCGGTGCGCAACTGCCTCTTCTCCGACGAGGAGCTCTCGGTGCGGCCGCTGCTGCGTGCAGGGGCTGACGACGCAGCCGTCGCCGAGGTGCTCCGCCGGGCCGTGTGGGGCAAGCTCCCCGGCCACGGCATCAACGACCCGGGCTTTCTCCGGCCGCGGCGCTCGATGTCGATGATCGGCGGCTGATGGCCCGCCTGCGCCTGTTCGGCCCGGTCCGCGAGGCGGCGGGCCTCGGCGAGGACGAGCTGCCCGGCGAAACCCTCGACGAGCTGCTGGCGGCGGCGCGAGAACGCTACGGGGCGCGCTTCAGCGCCGTCGCGGAGCGCTGCGTGGTGTGGGTGAACGGCGAGGCCGCGCCGGGCGGCACCCCCCTCGTGGCGGGCGACGAGGTCGCACTGCTGCCGCCCGTCTCGGGAGGCTGAGGCCGGGTCTCAGCTGCTCGGCGAGGCGTGTGGGTGCGGGTTCTCGCCGGCGAGCAGGGTGAGCACGTGCGGGAGCACGTCGAGGACGGCGCCGAGGCACTCGACCGCTCCGGCGGGCGAGCCGGGGGTGTTGAGGACGAGGGCGCTCCCGAGCACGCCAGCGGTGGCGCGCGAGAGGCGGCCGAGGGGATTGGCGAGGCGCATCGCTTCGGCGAGGCCGGGCGCCGGACGGTCGATCACCGCGGCCGTCCCCTCGGGGGTGAGGTCGCGGGGGCCGAAGCCGGTCCCCCCCGTCGTCACGATGACGCCGATGAATCCCTCGGCGAGCGCGCCGAGGGCCTCGGCGACGACTTCGCTCCCGTCGCTCACCACGACGCGCTCCTCGACGGTGAACCCGGCCCCCTCGAGCAGGCCGGCGAGTGCCGCGCCGGCGCGGTCCTCGGCGTGGCCGCGGCTCACCGAGTCCGAGACGGTGAGGATCTTCGCCCGGCTCATCGGCGCAGCGTAGCGAGGTGCAGCGGGCGGCCAACGGCGCGCGCCTCGGTACCATGAGGAGCGGCGACGAGGCCGCCATGAGCAGGCGAGGAGAGGCCGATCCGCGAGGTCTTCGACGAAATCGACCGCTGGCACGAGCACGGTGACGCGCTCGCGATCGCCCGCGTCGTGCGCACCGAGGGCTCGGCGCCGCGCGCGCCGGGCGCGGCGATGGTCGTAAACGCCGACGGCCGCGTCGCCGGCTCGGTCTCGGGCGGCTGCGTGGAGGGGGCGGTCGTCACTGAGGCGTTGCAGGTGCTCGAGGACGGCGCGCCGCGTCTCGTGCGCTTCGGCTACAGCGACGAGGTCGGCTTCTCCGTGGGGCTCACCTGCGGCGGGATCATCGACATCTTCGTCGCCCGCGGGCCGCTCGCGCAGCACAGCGAGCTCGAGGCGGCGGTCGCCGCCGGTGAGCCGGTGGCGGTCGCCACCGTTGTCGCCGTCTCCGATGGCGAGCCGCCCGCCCCCGGTGCCTTCACCTACCGCCCCGACGGCGAGCTCGCCCCCGCCGGGGGCGCGACGCTCGGGGCGACCCTGCTGCTGCACGAGGACGGGCGGTACTCCGGCAGCCTTGGCAACGACGGCCTCGATCGCGTCGTGCGCCGCGACGCCGCGGGGGCGCTCGCCGCCGGGCGCAGCGCGCTCCGCCACTACGGCCCGGCGGGCGAGGCGCGCAGCGAGGAGATCGCCGTGTTCATCGAAGCCTTCGCCCCGCCCCCGAAGATGGTGATCTTCGGTGCCGTCGACTTCACCGCGGCACTGGTGCGGGTCGCGAAGATTCTCGGCTACCGGGTGACGGTCTGCGACGCACGGGCGCCCTTCGCGACCGCCGAGCGTTTCCCCGAGGCCGATGAGATCGTCGTCGACTGGCCGAACCGCTACCTCGAGCGTGCGGGCGGCGAGCTGACGGCGCGCGACGCGGTCTGCGTCCTCACCCACGATGCGAAGTTCGACATCCCGGCGATCACCGGCGCGCTCGCGACCGGCGCCGGCTATCTCGGCGCGATGGGCTCACGGCGCACGCACGAGGACCGCCGCCGCCGCCTCCTCGAGGAGGGGGTCGCCGAGTCCGACCTCGAGCGCGTCATGGCGCCGATCGGCCTCGACATCGGCGCCGCCACCCCCGAGGAGACCGCGGTTGCGATCTGCGCGGAGATCATCGCCCAGAGGAACCGCCGAGACGCGGCGCCGCTGCGTGACAGCGGCCGACCGATCCACGCCGACCCCGACCTCGTCGAGGTGACACCATGAGCGTCGCCGCGGTCGTCCTCGCCGCGGGTGGCGGCAGGCGCTTCAGTGGCCCGCAGCACAAGCTCCTCACCCCCTACCGCGGGCGCCCGCTCGTCGTCGCCGCGCTCGAGGCGGCGGCCGGCTGTGGCGCGGACGCCGTCGCCGCCGTCGGGGGCGCGGTCGATCTCACCCCGCTGCTGCCGGGGGGGCTGGCCCTGCTCCACAACCCGGACTGGGAGGCCGGCCTCTCCTCTTCGCTCGCCGTCGCGCTCGCGTGGTGCCGCGAGAAGGGCCACGACGCGGTCGTGCTCGGCCTCGGCGACATGCCCGGCGTCCCCGCCTCGGCGTGGGCGGCGCTCGTCGAGGCCGACGGCGAGGTCGCAGTGGCGAACTTCGGTGGGGCGCTCCGCCCGCCGGTGCGCCTCGCCGCCACGGTCTGGGACGAGGTGCCGACCTCGGGCGACGTTGGTGCCCGCGAGCTGTGGAAGCGCCCCGGCACCGTCGAGGTCGCCTGTGAAGGGAGTCCGGTCGACATCGACACGGCGGACGACCTCTCCGCCTTCGAGGCCGCGGGTCGGTGAGCCCGCTCAGCCACCTCGACGAGCACGGCCACGCCTTCATGGTCGACGTCACCGGCAAGGCGCTGACGGCGCGCGAGGCGCGGGTCCGCTGCGTCGTCGCGCACGTGCCGAACAGCGTCGGCTTCCTGGCGCGTGAGCCGGCGGCGCTCGAGGAGGCACGCCTCGCCGGCCTCGGGGCGGCGAAGGCGACCTCGTCGTTGATCCCGCTCTGCCACCCGCTCCCGCTGGAGCGCCTGGAGGTGGCCTTCCAGCTCAGTGCGGAGTCGATCGAGGTCCAGGCGACGACCGCGACCCGCGGTCAGACGGGCGTCGAGATGGAGGCGCTCACCGCCTGCGCGCTCGCCGCGGTGAGCCTGCTCGGTGTGTGCCGCCGCCACGACCCGGGGGCGAGCGTCGAGGAGCTCACCTTGTGGGAGAAGCGGGGGGGCAAGAGTGGCGAGTGGCAGCGCGACGAGTCGGGGGCGATGCGCCACGAGGAGGCCGCGTCCGACGCCGAGGGGCGTAACCTCTCGCCGTGATCCCCCTCGCCGACGCCCAGGCCCGCGTGCTTGACCGCCTGCACGCCGCGACGCCCGTCGCGGTGCCGATCGACGAGGCACTGCACCTCGTCACTGCCTCTCCGGTGCTCTCAGGCGAGCAGGTCCCGCCCTTCGACAACTCCTCGGTCGACGGCTACGCGCTGCACGCCGAGGAGACCATCGCGGCCCCTGTGCGACTGCGCGTGGTCGGCACGCTCGCGGCTGGAGCCGAGGCGACGCACCCGATCGGTCCCGGAGAGGCGATCCGCATCATGACCGGTGCCCCCGTCCCGGAGGGGACGACGGGAGTCGTGATGGTGGAGGACGTCGAGGTCGACGGCGACGAGGTCCTCGTGAAGGTGAGCGTCCGCGAGGGCGAGTCCGTCCGCCGCGCCGGCTCGGACATCCTCGTCGGCGCCGAGGTCGTGCCGGCAGCGACCCGTCTCACCCCCGCCCATCTCGGGGTGCTGGCGAGCATCGGCCATGCCGAGGTGCAGGCCCACCCCCGCCTGACCGTCGGCGTGCTCTCGACCGGGGACGAGCTCGTCACCGACGGCAGCGCCCTCGGTCCGGGCCAGGTACGCGAGGCGAACCTCGATCTTCTCGTCGGGCTGCTGCACGAGGCCGACTGCATCCCGGTGAACTACGGCGTCGTCCCCGACGACGAGACGGTGATCACCGAGGCGCTCACCGAGGCCGCCGCGCACTGTGACGCGCTGATCACCTCGGGCGGGGTGAGCATGGGGGATTTCGACCTCATCAAGGTGCTCCTCGACAAGCTCGGTGAGATGGACTGGATGCAGATCGCGATCCGCCCCGCCAAGCCCTTCGCCTTCGGCTTCCTCCCCGGGCCACGCGGCAAGGTCCCGGTCTTCGGGCTACCCGGCAACCCCGTCTCCTCGCTCGTCAGCTTCGAGCTGCTCGCTCGACCCGGGCTGCGCAAGATGATGGGCCACCGCGAGCTCTTCCGGCCGCGCATCCTCGCCATCGCCGAGGACCGCCTGGCCCGCCCGCGCGGCGACGCCAAGCTGCACCTCATCCGGGTGCGGGGGGGCTTCGCCGGCGACGGCCGGCTGCACGTGAGCGCGACGGGCGAGCAGGGCTCGCACCAGCTGGCGAACAGCGCGGCGGCGGTCGGCCTCGCCGTGGTCGAGGACGGCCCGGACGTCGAGCCCGGCGGCGAGGTCCCGGTCCTGTTCTTCCACTGATGCCGTCGTCGGCGGGCGGGGCGCCGCCGCTCAGCTGAGCGGTCCGAGGCCGAGGCAGTCGAGCTCGATCGCGACGCAGGCGTCCTCCACGTAGTCCATCCCCGCCGCCGCGCACCGTGCCCTCGCCGCTTCTGAGGTGATGCCGAGCTGCAGCCACACCGCCCCGGCCGCGGCGGCGATCGCCGCCGCGGCCACGCCGTCGGCCTCACGGGGAGGGCGGAAGACGACGACGAGGTCGAGCGCGCCCGGGACCGAGGCGAGGTCGGGGTAGGCGGTGAGGCCGACGACCTCGGACACTGTCGGGTGTACGGGGACGACCTCATAGCCGTGACGGAGCATGCGCAGCGGGACGCGCTGCGCCGCCTTCGCGGGATCGGTCGAGAAGCCGACGACGGCGGCGCGCCTCGTCCGCCTGAGGATGTCGGCGATCAGTTCGGCCTTGTCCGTCGCTGCCACGTCGCCCCGCCCCCTTCGCCACGGCGCCGCGCCGGGCCATTGGTAGTTTGCCGACGTGGCGACACTGCCCGAGCTCTCGGTCACCGACTGGGCGGTTCTCGGCGCGCTCTCCTCTGGCGCCTCGCACGGCTTCGCCGCGGCGCGCCTGCTCGCCCCCGGCGGGGAGATCGGCCGCGTGTGGACGGTTTCTCGCCCACTCGTCTACCGCTCCCTCATCCACCTCGCGGCCGAGGGCCTCGTCTCGGAGGAGGGGACCGCCCCCGGCGCCGCCGGGCCCCGGCGCAGGGTCGTCTCGCCGACGCGCAGGGGGGAGCGCGCCCTCGCGGCGTACCTCGTCAGCCCGGTCGCTCACGTGCGCGACTACCGCTCCGAGCTGATGCTGAAGCTGCTCCTCCTCGACGGCCGTCCGGAGGAGAAGCGCACCCTGCTGCGGGCGCAGCGCACCTCGCTCGCGCCGATGTGCGCCGGTCTCGCGCTCAGGCTCGAGCAGGCCGAGGGGTTCGAGGCGGTGCTCGCCCGCTGGCGCCTCGACAGTGCGCTCGCCGCGCTGCGCTTCCTGGAGGGCCTCGGCGACCGGGAGCCGCGCGCGCCGGGGCGGTAAGGTAGTCACATGCTGACTACTCGCAGGACGCGCTGCGGCACGCTCGCGTTCGCCGCCCTCGTGGGCGCGACAGCTGGCGCCGTCGCCCTCCCGGCGGGCGCCTCGGCCGCGCGCTCCGGCCCCGTCAGCGTGTACTACGCGGCCTCGCTGCAGGACATCATGGAGCAGCACGTCGGCCCGCGCTTCGAGCAAGCGACCGGTTACGGCTTCACCGGCTTCTCCGGAGCATCGGGGACCCTGGCCAACGAGATCAAGGGCGGCATCGCGCGGGGCGACGTGTTCGTCAGCGCCAACGCCGCGACCAACAACATCCTCGAAGGCGCGAGAAACGGGAACTGGGTCTCCTGGTACCTCGCGATCGCCAACTCCCCGCTCGTGCTCGGCTACAACCCGCACGGCGCCTTCGCCGCCGCGCTGAAGAGCGAGCCGTGGTTCAAGGTCGTCACCCGGCCCGGCTTCCGCATCGGCCGCACCGATCCCGCCGTCGACCCGAAGGGCAAGCTCACCGTGCAGGCGATCACCGCCGCCGTGCAGGTCTACGGCTCGACGGCGCTGAACGCGATCACCACCACGAGCTCCGACGTCTACCCGGAGGCCTCCCTCGTCGGAGAGCTGCAGTCCGGCCAGCTCGATGCCGGCTTCTTCTACGCGAGCGAGGCGAAGGGCGCAGGGATCCCGGTGGTGAAGCTCGGCAAGCTCTTCCTCGCCGCGACCTACACGGTGAGCGTGCTGCGCAACGCGCCCGACGAGAAGGGCGCCGAGGCCTTCGTGAAGTACCTTCTCTCCAAGCCCGGGGTCGCCCTGATGCGCAAGGAGGGACTCACCGTCGTGAAGCCGCGCCTCATCGGCCCGCTCGCCTCGGTCCCACGTAGCCTGCGTCATCTGATCCCGACGCCGTGATCGCCGGGCCGCGGGCCCGCACGCTGCGGCTGCTCGGCGGACTGCTCGCCCTCTACCTGGCGGTCCCGCTCGGGGCCTTCCTCGTGCGCCTCGCCCGCAGCCCGAACCCCGGCTTCGGCCTGCCCGGGCTCTTCCCGGCGGCGCTCGTGTCGGTCGAGACGGCGTCCATCTCGGCGGCGGTGATCGCCCTCTTCGGGCTGCCGCTCGCCTACCTCCTGGCCCGCAGCCGCCACCGCCGCACCGCCACCGCGGTCGGCCTCGTCGCGCAGCTCCCGCTCGCGTTGCCGCCGCTCATGAGCGGGATCCTCCTCATCTACCTCGTCGGCCCCTACAGCGCGCTCGGCCGTGCCTTCGGTGGCCACCTCACGGACACGCTCACGGGGATCGTGCTCGCGCAGTGCTTCGTCGCCGCCCCCTTCCTCGTCTCGGTGGCGCGCGCCGCCTTCTCCGAGATCGACCCCGCGCTCTTCGACCTCGCGGCGACGCTCGGCCACCGCGAGTACGGCCGCTTCTTCCGTGTCGCGCTCCCCGCGGCGCGCGGCGGCATCGCGGCGGGGCTGCTCCTCGCCTGGCTGCGCGCCTTCGGCGAGTACGGGGCGACCCTGATCCTCGCCTACCACCCCTACTCGCTCCCGGTCTTCACCGACCTGCAGTTCGCCGGCGCCGGCCTCACCGACACCGAGGCGCCGACGGCGGTCGCGCTGTTCGTCGCCGCGGCGGTGGTGCTCGTCGCGCACTTCGCCACCGTGCGGCGCGGGCACGGCCGGGGTGGGGCCCCGGCGGTCGCTCCGAAGGCCGCTGCGCCGGCGCGGCCGCTGGCCGTCTCGTTCTCCCTGCACGCGAGGCTCGGGGATTTCTCGCTCTCGCTCGCCCACCGGGGCAGTGCCCCCACGCTCGCCATCCTCGGCCCCTCCGGTTCGGGCAAGTCGGTGACCCTGCGGGCGATCGCCGGCCTGCTCGGCCCCGGCGCCGGCGAGGTCGCCTTCGACGGCCAACCGGTCGCCGGGGTTCCGGTCGAGGCCCGCCGGGTGGGGTACGTACCCCAGAGCGGCGCCCTGTTCCCCGGCCGCACCGTGTGGCGGCAGGTGACCTTCTCGAGCTCGGTCGACGACGGTCTCGCTGCCTACTGGCTGGAGCGTCTCGGCATCGCCGCACTTGCCAACCGCCTGCCCGACCGCCTCTCGGGAGGTGAGCGCCAGCGGGTGCACCTCGCGCGTGCGCTCGCCTGTTCGCCGCGTCTGCTGCTGTTGGACGAGCCCTTCTCGGCGCTCGACGCGCCGGTGCGCGAGGCGCTGCGCGACGAGTTTCGTCGCCTGCAGCGCGAGGAGGGCCTCTCGAGCGTCCTCGTCACCCATGACCCTGTCGAGGCGGCGATGCTCGCCGAAGAGCTGCTGGTCGTCGCCGAGGGGCGCCTCCTGCAGGGTGGGCGACGCGAGGACGTCTTCTCCCGTCCCGCCTCGCCGACGGTCGCCCGCCTCGTCGGCATCGAGAACGTCCTCTCCGGGATCCTCGCCGCTGGTGTGCTGCGATGCGGCTCGCTGCACATCGCGCTCCCTGCGACGTCAAGAGGCGCCAGCACCGACGGGAGCAGCGTCCAGTGGTGTCTCCCGACGGCGCGGGCCCGCCTCGTCGCAAGCGGAGAGCACCAAGTGTTGGTCCTCGACGTCATCGACCGCGGCCTTCGGCGGGTGGCCCGCTGCGAGACCGGAGGCGGTGTGCTGCTCGCGGAAGTCGGCGGTGGAGGGGCGCCGACGGTGGGGGAGCGGGCGGGCCTCGATATCGACGCCGACGCCCTCACGTGCTGGCCGGCCGCGGAGGAATGACGCCCGGTCAGTCGTTCTTGTAGAGCTCCTCGGGCATCTCCGAGGTGAGGCCGTTTGCCTTCAACTTGGCCTCGAAGAGCTCGCGCACGTAGGGGTCCTCTTCCGAGTAGCCGATCGAGCTTCCCCCCTCGCGCATGTTGAGGTTGCCGCTCACGACGGTGCTGTTCTCGTCGCCGTCGTCGCGTCCCATCGAGGCCCGCAGGTTGGTCGGGCCTCCCCAGTAGTTGATGACTCGGAAGTGCTCGCGGCTCACGTTGAAGTGCTGGTGGAACCAATTGCCGCCGCCGGGCGCCGCCGCGACGAGGCCGCCCGAGATGTAGTCGAGGACCTCCACCTCGTCGCCATGCCCGTTCTTCCACGGCGTAGGGCCGAGCTCACGGTGCCAGTTGAAGGTGTACCCGGAACCCCGCAGGCACACGAGGACGGCGCCTGCCGCGTGCCAGTGGCCACGGAAGTAGCGGCCGGCGGGGCACTGGGAGATGAAGCCGCCGTGGTCGTACTCGAAGCCCCGCCAGCCCGGCTGGATCCGGCGGTAACCGGGCATCCGCTGATTGTCGAGGGGCAGCTCGCAGTTGATGATGTCGGGGTAGAAGTTCGACCGCGTCTGGGCGCGCTCGTTCACCGGCACCTTGTAGATCTTCTCGTCGAACTTGTAGAAGTCCGGGTCCTCTGAGTAGTGGGCCTTGAAGATGTAGTCATTGTTGAAGACGAAGTCGGCGTCGCGGTGCAGGTTCCAGACCGGCGGTGCGTTGTTGGTGGCGATGATGAGCACCCGTTCGTTGGTGGCATTCACCAGCCGGTGCGTGACGTTGGGCGGGAAGTACATGAGCGATCCCGGCTGCCACTCGGTGATCTGCTTGCGACCCGAGCCGCCCTCGACCCAGGTCTCGGTGGTGCCCCGCCCCTCAAGCACCAGATAGAACTCGTGGTACAGGTGGCGTTCGGCGTTCAGCACGCCGCCGCCCGGGATCTCGAGGACATACATCCCTTTGATGCCGTCGAGGCCGTCAAGGTACAGGTAGGCGCCCTTGGCCCCCATGCGGGCCCAGTCGCCGAGTTCGAGCTCGCGCACGTCGTGTACGCCGATCCCCTTGAACACCGGGATCCCCTCGGACTCGATGAACTCGAGGTAGGGGGACTTCACCTTCTCCCAGGTGCGCAGGCCCGCCCGACTGCTCTCTGCGGTGGGCTCTTCGAACAGCTCCGTGTCCAGTTCCGCCATCTCGTCCCCCTGTGACCCCACGGCACCGGCGGCACCGGCCCGCCGAGCACTCTCGCGCGATCCGCGGCGAGAGAAAAGCAACGCTGGTCACAGATGAAGAGGACCCGGCGCGGCGCTCGGGCCCTCTTCATCTGCAGGTGACGGTGCTCAGTCGGTCTTGTAGAGCTCCTCGGGCATCTCGGACTTGAGGCCCTCGGCGGCGAGCTTGGACTCGTAGAGCTCGCGCACGTACGGGTCCTCGACGGAGTAACCGATGGAGCGGCCACCCTGGGAGATGTTGAGGTTGCCGCTCGTCACGCCGTTGGAGCTCTCGTCCTCGTCGTCCTTGCCCATCGAGCCGCGGATGTTGGTCGGGCCGCCCCAGTAGTTGATCACCCGGAAGTGCTCGCGGCTCACGTTGAAGTGCTGGTGGAACCAGTTGCCGCCACCGGGTGCAGCGGCGACGAGGCCGCCCTGCACGTAGTCGATGACCCGCACCTCGTCGCCGTGGCCGTCCTTCCAGGGGGTGAGGCCGAGCTCGCGGTGCCAGTTGAAGGTGTAGCCCGCGCCACGCAGGCAGACGAGGACGGCGCCCGCGGCGTGGTAGTGCGCACGGGAGTAGCGCCCCGGCGGGTACTGGCTGATGAAGCCGCCGTGGTCGTACTCGAAGCCCGGCCAGCCCGGCTGGATCCGGCGGTAGCCGGGGAGGCGCTGGTTGTCGAGGGGCAGCTCGCAGTTGATGAGGTCCGGGTAGAACGAGGTGCGGGTCTGGGCCCGCTCGTTCACCGGCACCTTGTAGACCTTCTC
>DATLTN010000038.1 GCA_035533595.1 Acidimicrobiales bacterium | reverse complement strand
ACCGGCCGGGGCGGGGCCCCGGCCGGTGGTGGCCACCTCGCGGTGACCCCGACGCCCGCTTCACTAGGGGCGGGTCACTTCGACTCGCTCTCTTCGTCTTCGCTCTCAGAACCCTCTTCCTCTTCAGCCATTTGTCACACCTCCTCTCCGTTTTCAAGGCCCCGCACGGGGTGCGGGTGTTCGCGTGGGACGTGCCGCGCCGGGTCGCGGCCCTCCCTACAGCCCGTAAAAGCGCCGAGGGTTGTCGTCCAAGATCTTGCGGGCGACCTCGGCGGAGATCTCCCCCGCCGCGCCGCGTGCCTCGATGTGGTCGAGCGCCTTCAGTTCGGCCGACTGGTCCGCGTGGGTGTAGTCGGTGCCGACGATGAGGTTGTCCTCCATGCCGTAGCGGAGGATGTAGGGGAGGTCGTCGTGGCTCTGGCAGGCGACGTAGATCCGGTTGCGCTTGAACAGCTCGGTGTCCACAAGGAGCGTGTGGTCAAGGGTCACCCCCTGCATGTGGTCGCGCCGCCCGCTCCCCGCGAGCACCGACAAGAGGAAAGGGATCCAGGAGGCTCCGGCCTCGATGATGCCGAAGCGCAGCGTCGAGTAGCGCTCAAGCAGGCCGGAGGTGACGAGCGGGTTGAAGGCCTGGACTGCGTCCATCGCCGTCGGCGACGAGGACTCCTCGGAGCCGTCCGAGCCGGTGTGGATGCAGATCGGGACGTCGAGCTCGTCGGCCGCGTCGTAGAGCGGCAGGAAGTAGTCGTCGCTCGCGCGCTTGCCGCACTCGAAGCCCTTCTTGAAGACGCCGACCGCGCCGTGCTCCTTCGCCCAGTGCAGCTCCTTCACGGCTTCGCCCATCGAGCGGAGGGGCAGGAGGGCCGCCCAGCGAAGGCGGCCCCCGGACTCCTCGGTGCGGGTGGCGAGCCAGCGGTTGTAGGAGCGGGTGAGGGCCACTTCCAGATCTTCGTGGCCTTCGAAGCGGCTCCGGATCCACGCGGTAGGGAAGAGCACCTGGGTGTCGATGCGCAGTTCGTCGAGGTGGCGGAGGCGCGCCGGGACGTCGAGGAGCTGGCTCGTCTCGCGGCTGACGCCGGTGCGGTCGTAATTGCGCACTGGGCGCCGCAGCGACATGCCGTCGGCCACCCACTGCTGGTCCCTCCCGTTGTCGGCAGGCAGCGTGACCGGCCGGAAGCGCTCGTCAGCCCCCTCCAAGAATGTCCAGGTGTCCTCGGTCTCGTCGACGTGCGCATCGGCATCGATCCGTGTCATCTGTTTCTTCGCCTTCCCCGTGAGGTCCCGTGGCGCGCATACCCGAGGGCTCGCCTCCGGGACAGCATGACGCGCCCGAAGCCTATCGACCGCCTCGTGGAGAGTCCCTCTCGGCAATCGACGCGCGAGCATCGTCTTGTGCGCTTCGCTTTCGAGCACCGCTTCCCCGCCGGCCCCACGCAGGTCCTCGGGGCGATGATCGACCCGGACTTCTATCGGACCCTCGCGCTCCCCGACCTGTCACTCCCCGAGGTCGTCTCCGCGCGCGACGACGGCGAGCGGGGTTCGCTCGCGCTCCGTTACACCTTCACCGGCCACCTCGACCCGATCGCGGCGGCCCTCCTCGGTGGTGGCGAGCTGCTCTGGCTGCAGGAAGTGACCGTCGACCGGCCGCGGGGCCGCGCCAGCCTGCAGGTCAGCCTCGAGCGACAGCCGGAGCGCCTGCACGCAGAGGGCGGGTTCCGCCTGGAGGAGACCGCCGATGGGGCGCTCCGTCGCCTGGAGGGCGACCTCGTCGTCGGCGTCCCGCTCGTCGGGCCGCGCGCCGAGCGGCTGATCCTCGGGGGCTTCAGCACCCGCCTCGACCTCGAGGCAGCGGCCCTCGCGACGGCGATCGCGACCGCCACCGATCAGCCGTAGGCTCGGCGCGAACACGCGAGAGGAGCCGAGATGCCGCTGTTCGACAAGATCAAGGCGCAGGCCGCCCAGGTGGCGCAGATGGCCCAGGACGCCGGCAAGGCGGGGCAGGCCAAGCTCGACCAGGTGCAGTCCAAGCGCCAGCTCGACGCCCTCTACCGCGATCTCGGGGCGGCCGTGTACGCCGAGCGCAACGGCGACGCCGCAGCGGGCGCCGAGGTCACCCGCCTCGTCGGCGAGATCACCGACCACATCGCCGCCAACCCTGCTCCCGACGAGGACGCGACCACCGTCACGCCGGGGAGCGGCGAGCCGCCCGCAGGCGGCGCGCCGAAGGCGACCTACGGCTCGTAGCTCCTCGGCGCGGCGGTGCCTTTAGTCGATGAAGGCGGTGAGCTCGGCCTGGAGGTTGGGGCCGTCGGGGTCGCCGATCACGTGGCGCGCGGGGCGGTCGCGCTCGTCGGGAAAGACCGAGATCCAGACCGCGTCGAGGGCGCCGCGGATCGCGCGGTCCTTCACGTAGAAAGTCATCTTCACGACGTCGCCGAAGGAGCCGCCGGCGGCGTCGAGGATCCGCTCCGCGTTCGCGAACAGCTCCCTGATCGCCTCGCCCGGATCCTCGGGAACCTCCCCGGTTGTGAGGTTGCGCCCCGAGATCGTGCCCGTCATGAGGAGGTTGCCGACCCGCGCCGCGTTCGGGATCGGGACGCTGTGGGACATCCCCTCGATGTGGATGGACTGTCGCTTGGCCATGGTTCCTCCTCGTTCGGGTGCTCGTTCGTTCGGGTGCTCTGTCGCCCGCGGGCGTAGTGAGTGCTAGAGGTCGTCGCAGTAGGCGAAGGCGCTGCCCACCGGGGAGGCGTAGATCGGGATGTAGTCGACGACGGTCGTGGGCCGCCCTTCGGCCATCGCCGCCGCCGAGATCCAGCAGAGGGTCTCTCGTGAGCCGCCCTGCGGGCCGCCGGGGGTCGGCAGGCCGGTCACGCCACGGCGGACGTGCACCCAGTCCTGGCTGGTGTCATCTCCGGGGGCGAGGTACGAGTCGAAGTGCGTGACCCACGACCCGATGTCGCCCTTCTCGAGGTAGGCGAGGCCGGTCCGGTCGAAATCTTCGTTGAGCCACGAGTTCGCCTGGCCGGGGGTGTGCCAGAGCCCCCCCGAGCCGATCGCCACGACGCGCAGGTCCTCGGGGTACTCCTCGACGATCTCGCGCACTGCTCGCCCGACCGCGAGGCAGCGCTCGCCTGTCAGCTGGGGGGCGAAGTAGGCGTTCACGAGGACGGGGACCGTCGGGATCTCGCCGTCGGTGAAGAACTTGACCGGCGTCATGATCGCGTGCGCCATCCCCGGCGGGTCCTTCGGCAGGTCCATCATGAAGGCGGGGTCGAATCCCCGTCCGAGTAGGCCGGTGAGCACGGCCTGCGCGAGCGACGGGTGGCCGGGAGCGGTCGTGCCACGCCCGTGCATCGTCGAGCCGAGGTAGACCGCGAGGCCGGGGAAGTTGTTGAAGTCGAAGCACTCGGCCTGGTCGTCGCCGAAGATGACGAGCACGTCGGGACGGAGCTCGGCGAGCTTGTCGCGAAGGACGCCCTTGGCGCGCTCGCTGCGCGCCCACTTCTCGTCCATCTCCTCCTGGCTCTCGACCGGGACGTCGGCGCGGTAGGTGCGCTGCTCGCGGCGCCCGTTCCAGCGGTCGGGAGGGATCGTCGTGAAGCCGCCGTGCGAGGTGTGCAGTACTCCGACCAGAGTCGCCATCGCGCCGATCCCCCCTGAGGCCCCCGACGGGCACCGCCCCGAAAGAGCTTAGGCCATCGAAGGATCGGGCGAAAGCGGCGGACTCGAGGGGCCCAGCAGGCTCAACCATTTGCCGGATCGTGCCGATAGGTACCTCGGGTGCAACAGCACCAAAGACATAAGGAAGGCCGGTTGGAGAGCGCTGCGCTGCAGGTCGAGTCGAGCCGACGGCTCGACCGACGGGCCGCGCTCACCCTCCCGCCGGAGGGAGGTCCCGATGGCACGTATTGACGTCGCGGCCCAGCTCACGAACATGCCGGCACAGCCGTTCGCGGCGATGCTCATCCTCCGCCTCGTCGACGACCCGGACGCCTCTCCCGCGCAACTCGCGCGGCTGGTCGAGATGGACCCCGTGCTCGCGGCGCGGGTGATGAGGCTCGCCAACTCTCCTGCCACCGGCGTGCGCAGCGGTGTGAACTCGGCGGCGCGCGCCGTGATCCTGCTCGGCTTCTCAGCGGTGCGGGCGATCGCCGCCGCCGCAGCGTCGTGCCTGCTCTCAGAGGAGGTCGACCTCGGCCCCGTGGACTACTGGGCGCACTCGGTTACCGTCGGCGCGGCCGCCTCGGTCGCCGCCGAGGTACTCGGGGTCGCCCAGAACGAGTCCTTCAGCGCCGGGTTGCTGCACGACATCGGGAGCGCCCTGCTGCACCGCGCCGACCCGGCGCGTTACGTCGACATCAGTGCGAACCGCGGCACCCGCACCCTCGGCGATGCCGAGCGGGAGGCCTTCGGGGTGAGCCACGCCGAAGCGGGTGCCGACGCCCTCGGCCTCTGGCACTTCCCGACGAGCTTCGTCGACGCCGTCGCCACGCACCATTGCTCGGTCTCCGGCGCGAGCCCGCTCGCACAGGCGGTGATCCTCGGTGAGGCGCTCGCCGAGCGGGTCGAGCCGGTGCGGCGTGGCGAGAACGTCCTGCGTCTCGAGGACGTGCTCCGCGACCTCGGACTCTCGCCGGCGCTGCGACCGACGCTGCTCAGCCGGACGCGCTCGGAGATCCAGGGCATCCGCACCTTCCTCGAGGCCAGGTGATGAGCGACATCCGCACGATCGGGCGCGGCCAGGCCCGTCAGCTCCAGGAGTTCCGCAGCTCCGAGGAGTCTCGCCTCCTCGCGCGCCTCGCCCAGACCGAGTGTCTCCTCGACCTCGCGAAGCTTCCGGGGCTGCGCATCGACCTCGCTTCCTACGCGGGGCTCGTCGTCGGGATCATCACCCAGTTCGTCCCGAGCCGCGCGTGCTGGGTGGCGATCACCGTGAGCGACGTCCCGCCGATCTCCACCTATTACGGCCAGGAGCTCGCGGAGGTCCCCGAGGGTTGCCGTCAGCAGCTCCTCTTCGACGACGAGCCGGCGGGCGAGCTCGTCGTCGTGCCGGAGGTCGAGCACCTCTCCCCGCCGGAGTTCATCCGCCAGATCGCGGAGCAGGTCTCCTCCAGCCTCGGAGCGCTCGTCGAGGCGGAGCGCCTCCGCCGCCAGGCGGCCATCGCGCAGACGATCCACCTCGTCGAACTGCTGTCGGACCAACCGACGACCGAGGACCTGACCCAGCTGGTGAGTGCCCTCGCCTCGTTGCCGAACGCGCTCGGCGCCCGCCTCGAGATCGCCCACCTGGCGATTGGCGGCGCGGTCTCGCTGACCGCGGGCGCCTCTCCGCTCGAGCCCCCCGAGCACATCGGCGTGCCGGGCGGCTCCGTCGGCGTGGCGATCCGCTGGGCGACCACGAACCAGCCGGGCGACAACGACACTCTCGGCGAGATCGTCCACCTCATCTCGGTCGCCCTCGGCAAGGCCGAGGAGCGTCAGCAGCTGCGCGACCAGGCGGAGACCGACCCGCTCACCGGGATCGGCAACCGCCGGCGGGCGCTGCGCTCCCTCGCGGCGGCGATCGGCCTGGCCGAGCAGACCGACGACCGCGTGGGCGTCGTCTATCTCGACCTCGACCACTTCAAGAAGGTGAACGACACCCACGGCCACGACGTGGGCGACAAGGTCCTTACCCGCTTCGCCGCCCACCTGCAGCAGATGGTGCGCGCCTACGACACCGTCAACCGAATCGGCGGCGAGGAGTTCCTCATCGTCTGCCCCGGTCTCGACCAGCGGGCCGGCGAGGCGCTCGCCCAGCGGATCATCGACTCCACCCCCGCGGCGTGTGCCGACGCGCTTCCTCCGGAGTGGAAGCAGACCGCCTCGGCCGGGGTCGCCTGCTACCCGACCGTCGCCACCTACTCCGAGGGGCTGCTGCAGGCGGCCGACCGCGCCCTGTACCGGGCGAAGAACTCGGGCCGGGACCAGGTCCAGGTGGCGACGAGCTCCGAGGTGGAGAAGGCGAGCTGACTTCCCCGGCGGTGCGGCGGGGGTCCGCGCTCTCCGCTCGCCAGCCGCGTATGAGTGCCCGTGGCCGTAACGCGAGGGACGCCGACGGACATGTGTGGATGTGCAGTCATTGGCGCCGCGGCTCGCCACGGCCCTCCCCGCCGATGAGCCGGGAGGCGTGAGCCCGCCCCGCGGGGCACCGCCGGAGCCGGGCGAGGTGCGCAGCGAGGCTGAGGTCGAGCGCTTCCGCCTTCTCTACCGGGAGAACTACCGCCGGCTCGTGGGCTACGCGCTGCGGCGCACGGCGAACAACGACGAAGCAGCGGACGTGGTCGACGAGTCGTTCCTCATCGCGTGGCGGAGCGCCAACGGCGCGGCGATCACCCTCCTCAGCGCCCGGACCTCCGGCTACCCCCCGGCCTACTGGCCCTCCTTCTTGTCCTCGCCGAACTTCTCGCACCACCGGTGAGGTGGCCGGGTGATCCTCTACTCTCCGCACGCCCAGGGGGCGGTCACCGAGGCGATGTTCGAGGCGGACGGCTACTTCGTCCAGGTGACGGGGAAGAAGGTCGCCCTCGCACAGGTCATCCAGTTCGCGAGCGAGCTGCGCTTCAGCCCCGGATGAGCGCGCCGGGCGGGCACCGGTACGCTCTCGTTCCCGACAGGGCGGGAGGTCACGGTGCGGGTGAGCGTCGTCGCCGACGAGGGTGACTCCAAGACGGGCTTCGTCGGCGAGCACCTGCGGGCTCGCGGCGCTGAGCTCACGATGTTCTTCCGCGACGAGCTCGCCGCGGGAGGAGACCCTCTCGCCGCCGCCGACCTCCTCGTCCTCCTCGGCTCGGAGCGCGCGGTGCACGACCCGGCACACCGCGCCGTGGTCGCGCGCGAGCAGGGACTCGTCGCGAGCGCCGAGCGGCGCGGCCTTCCGCTGCTCGCCGTCTGTTACGGAGCGCAACTCGTCGCGGGGATGCTCGGAGGACGGGTCACCCCTGCCCCCGTCGCGGAGATCGGCTGGCAACGGATCGAGAGCGACGAGCCGTCGCTCGTCGCCCCCGGCCCCTGGTTCGAGCTCCACTACGACCGCTTCAGCGCGCCACCGGGCGTGCCGCTCGTCGCCCGCAGCGAGGCGGCGCCGCAGGCCTTCGTGCACGGCCGCACGCTCGCGGTGCAGTTCCACCCCGAGGTCGACGCGGAGATCGTCAGCGAATGGGTGCACCTCGACCGGGCCAAGCTCGCCGCCCTCGGCGTCGATGTCGAGGCGCTCCTCGCCGAGACGGCGGCCGTCGAGGCCGCCGCAAGCGCCCGCTGTGCCGAGCTCCTCGAGCGCTTCCTCGACAAGGTCGCGACGCGACCGGTGTTGCCGACACGGGACTGAGGGACCCTCAGTCCGCGAGGCAGCGCAGCATCGCCCCCTCGGCGTCGGCCATCCCGACGATCCGGCAGCCCGCGGCGAGGAGCTGCTCGATACTCTCCAGCACCGCCGCGGACACCACCTCGCCCGGCACGAGGAGGGGGATGCCGGGCGGGTACGGGACGACCATCTCCGCGGCCACCCGGCCGAGCGCCTCGTCGCGGGGGAGGGAGAGCGAGCCGGCGGCGGGAGCCATCGAGGCCTCGCGCGGGGTGCGCCGCATCTCGGGCACCTCGCCGGGCCAGCGCGAGACGGGGCCCTCGCCTGGCACTGCGACCCCGCCGGCCGCGGCGAGGTCGGCGAGCGCGTCGACGAGCAGCGCCGCGCTCTCGTCGTCGTCGGCGGCGGTGAGCGAGAAGACCATCCGCCGCAGGTCGCTGAACTCGGGGCGGATCCGCCATTCGCCGGCGAGGTAGGCCGCCGCCTCGGGAGCCGACCAGCCGAGGCCGACGACGTCGATCACCAGCTTGCTGGGGTCGTAGTCGGCGATCCCGCCGACGCCGCGCAGCTCCTCGCCGTAGCAGCAGAGAGGCGCATAGCGCCCGGCGGCGGCGCGCACCGTGCCGGCGAGGGAGAGGGCGCGCGCCCAGCGGGCGGTGCCCGTCGCCGCGAGCTCGGCGACCGCGACGTCGAGCGAGACGAGGAGCAGCGCAGACGGGGAGGAGGACTGCAGCATCTGCAGCAGGCCGTCGACCCGTTCGGCGTCGACGAGCTCGCCCTGATGGTGCAGGAGCGAGGACTGGGTGAGCGAGCCGAGGGTCTTGTGCGGGCTGTGCACCACGAGGTCGGCGCCGAGGGAGAGCGCGGGAGCGGGGAGCCCGGGGTGGGCGACGAAGTGGCTGCCGTGCGCCTCGTCAACGATGAGCGGCACCCCGGCGTCGTGCGCGAGGCGCGCGACGGCGGCGAGGTCGACGCACAGTCCGTGGTAGCTCGGGCTCGTGACGTGCACGGCTCGGATCTCGGGGTGCGCGTCGAGGGCGCGCCCGACGGCCGCCGGGTCGACACCGAAGAGACCGTCGATCGCGGGGTGGGCGACGGGCGGCAGGTAGAGCGGGCGGGCCCCGGAGAGGGCGAGCGCCGCGTACGCCGAGCGGTGCGAGCCCCGCGCCAGCAGGAGGGTGTCGCCCTCGCCCACCGTCGCGCAGATCGCCGCCAGGTTGCCGACGGTCGCACCGTTGACGAGGAACCAGCTGCGCGCCGCGCCGAAGAGGCGGGCGGCGCGCGCCGTCGACTCGAGGAGGGCGCCCTCGGGGTGGTGGAGGTAGTCGAAGCCCCCCATCTCGCTGACGTCGGCGTCGTAGGCGACGTCGCCGAGGAGCGCCCGGCCGGCGGGGGGCGCGCCCTTCGCGCCTTTGTGCCCGGGCATGTGGAACGAGGCCCGCTCTCCTTCTCGGACCTCCCGGAGGTGCCGGGCGAGCGGTGGCTCGCCGGCGGGGGGAGAGCTCAACGCTCGAGCGACGACCTCGTCGCGTCGGCGAGGATGTGGATCCCCTCGGCCAGCTGCTCGGCCTCGATGTTGAGTGGCGGCAGGATCTTGAGCGCGGTGTCGTTGCGTCCGACGCGCTCGATGATCAGCCCGTTGTCGAAGCTCTTGCGCGCGATCGCTGCGGCGAGCTTGCCCGTCGGGTCGATCGCCGCGGTCTCGACACCCCAGATCATGCCGAGGCCGCGGGCCTCGATCCGCGGGTCGAGCGCCAGCACCTCAAGCTCGAGGAGCTGGGCGGTGAGGGCGGAGTTCGCGGCGGTCGTCGCCTCGATCTCCTCCTTCTCGAACACTCCGAGGGCGGCGACAGCGGCGACGAAGGCGAGCTGGTAGCCGCGGAAGGTCCCGGTGTGGTCGCCGGGCTGCAGCACGTCGAGCTCGGGGCGCATCATCGTGATGGCCATCGGCAGCCCGTAGCCACTGATCGACTTCGAGACGGTGATGATGTCGGGGACGATCCCGGCCCGCTCGAAGGAGAAGAAGGGCCCGGTGCGGCCGCAGCCGGTCTGGATCTCGTCGACGATGAGGACGATCCCGTAGTCGTCGCAGATCTCGCGCAGCCCCTGCAGCCAGTCGACGGGGGCGATCGCGACGCCGCCCTCGGCCTGCACTGTCTCGACGATCACCGCGGCCGGGAGGTCGATCCCGGAGTGGGTGTCGTTGAGCACCGCGCGCAGGTAGGCGAGCGTGTCGATCTGGGCCATCGCGCCGAAGGGGAAGGGCAGGAAGGTCACGCCGTCGAGCGAGATGCCCGCCGCCTCGCGGTGCTGGCGGTTGGAGGTCGCTGCGAGGCTCCCGAGGGAGTGGCCGTGGAAGCCGCCCATGAAGGAGAAGACGCCGCGCCGCCCGGTCGCCTTGCGGGCGATCTTGAACGCCGCCTCGACGGCGTTCGTGCCGGTCGGGCCGGGGAACTGGATGCGGTGGGGGAGGCCGCGGGGCTCGAGGATCCGCTCGGTGAACTCGTGCAGGAAGGTACCTTTGGCCGCCGTCTCGAGGTCGAGGCCGTGGGTGATGCCGTCGTCGGCGAGGTAGTTGAGGATCGCCGCCTTGATCGTCGGGTGGTTGTGGCCGTAGTTCAGCGCCCCGGCGCCCGACAGGAAGTCGAGGAAACACGCACCCCGCACGTCATACAGGAGCGCACCGCGCGCGGAGGAGAAGGTGGTCGGGAAGGACCGGGAGTAGGAACGGACATTGGACTCACGTTCCTCGAAGATGCTGAGCGGTGCGGGTGCTTCGGTGTCGCTGCCGACGTCGACTGACGACTTGATCTCGTGTATCACCGTTTCCCTTTCGTCGGTGCGCGATGCGCACCCTGGTATCTCCTCCGACAGAGGCGGGCCGGCGGTCCGCCAATTGCTTGCGCTTGCCGTCTCGAGGCGCAGGCGCGCCCGATCGGGCAAGGGACTCTAACCGCTCGCATCCGTCGCGGTGGTCAATTGTGCGAAAGTTCACCCTCCTGGTGACCCCCGGAAGCCGTGCGGCCACGCTCCGTAGCGGAACGCAGTCGGAGCGGCGATTCACCCACTTCGAGACCGACCGCGGCGGGGACAATTTCTCGCTATCACGGGCGCCCGATTTCCTTCCGAGCACGGCTGCGACTTCACGACGGCGACCGCCGCAGTGCCGGGGTCAGAGTGATAAGAGCGCAGTTCGGGCGGGGGAAATCGGCGGCGCACAATCGCTCTCGCGAGGAACGGACCGCGGAGGTTGGGGACGGCGGAAGCGGCGGACGGCGGTTTCGTCGCCGCCCCGCTGTCGCAACGCAGGACGGTGCGAGTTGCGACCTCCCATTGCGCGCAACGGCGCACGGGAAAGGGAGCCGATGGGCTCGCCGGGCCGAGCAACTTCGGGCCGCGTGCTCGCAATCATCGGCATTTCTCCGGGCACGAAACCGCTCCCCGCGGGCAGCCGCGCGCCGTCCGATACTGCGCCTCGGTGCCGCGCCGAGAGTGGGCGACGAAAGCTCGGCTTTCCGCACCCACGTCGGAAATTGCGTCGTCCGCAGCCGGGGGTTTCGATGCCATCGGTACCGGCGAGGTGGCCGAGTGGCCGAGTGGCCGGGTGGCGGGGTGGCGGGGTGGCCGGCCGGTCAGCCGGCGAGGTCCTCGCCGGCCTGGGCGATCACCGCCGAGAGGGCCTCGGCCGCCTCGTCGTAGGCGCCGCGGGTGGCGACCTCCTCGATGATCGGGCCGATCACCGCCGCGAGGTAGCTCGCCATCGCGATCGCGGTCTCGGCGAGATCGACGTCGAAGGGGTCGACGCGCACCGCCGCGTTGTAGCGGTAGTAGAGGAGGTTGGCCGTTTCGAGGTAGCCGAACTCGCCGATCGGGCTGTTGGCGTTGGCGAGGTTGAGGAAGCGAAGCAGCGCCCCGAGCGAGTCGAGGGCGACGGGGTAGGGAAGGCCGACGTAGGTCTGGAGGATCGGGACCTCGAGCGGCCCGGGGAGGAACATCGCCTGCGCGTGGAGCACCCTCCCCTTCGCGTCCGGCTCGAGCTCGACGTAGAGCTGGTCGGGCAGGCCCCCTTCGCCGAGGCGGAGCGTGACTGCGGCGTCGAGCTCGTCGAGCGCGTCCCGCAGCGAGTGGAGGAGGAAGTCGTGCGGCCCGCCCACCTCAGGAGGCGTCGGCGGCCGCGAGCTTCTCCTGGACGAGCTTGGCACCGCTCGCCGAGCGCAGCTCCTCGGCGCTGATGTTCATTCCCGACGCGACCTGCAGGGCGTCGAAGGCCTGGAAGTCCTTCATCGTCGGGACGCTCGTGTCGCGGTTGCTGAGCCGGAAGGCGTTGGTGCCCCTGCGGAAGGGGGCCTCGGTCTCACCCTGCCTGCGGCCGAGCCTCGCCGCTTCTCCGGCGGCCTCGGCGTTCTCGCTCGCGAGCGCCGCAGAGCGCATCGCCATCCCGACCTGCAGGTTGCTGTGCGCTGCGGCCGTCGCCTTGGCCAGCTCCTCCTGGGCCTTCTTCTTCTCGGCCGGGTTCTTCGCCGCCTGCAGCTTCGCCTCGGGCTTCTTCCTCGCCTCGGCGATCTCCTTCTTCTGCGCGTCGGAGATGCCCTTCTTGTTCTCGGCGTCCTGGCCGACCTGCTTGGCCTTGTTGCGCATGCTCGCGAGGGCGGCGATGCCGCCGATGAGGGCGGCGCCGATTCCGATCGCCCAGCCGATCGGGTTGCTCGCGAGCAGCAGCGCGCCGGCGGCGATGCCAAGGCCGCCAAGGACGGTCTTGAAGCCGGCGACCCCCGCCTTGGTCTTCGCGCGGTCCTTCGCCTTGGCGAGCCACATGCGGCCCTCTTCGGTCGTCGGGGAGACGTCGCCGAGGTCGCTCAGCCGCTTCAGCGACTTCCCGAGCTTCCACAGCCCCTTGCCGGCGGTGATCGCCCCGCCCGCGACCATGAGGCCGAAGGCCGCGGGCGCGAGCGCCGCCCCCGCCGCGCCGGTCTTCGCCGCGATCTCGAGGCCCCCGAGCGCCGTTCCCGCCGCCCCGCCGGCGAGCAGCCAGCCGCCACCGCGGGCGGTGCGCGCGCCGAGTCGGCGCATCGCCTTGTCTTTCCCGGCCTTGTGGCGCTTGTAGAGGCCGTAGCCGATGAGGCCGGCACCGGCGATCGTGCCGAGGCCCCCGGTCGCCGCGCCGAAGGCGCCGCCCGCTTCGCTGACCGCAGTCGTCGAGCCGAGGCTCGTGCTCGCACCGCCCGACATCACGTCGCCGAGTCCCTGTGCGCCACCGATCGCCGCGCCCGGCGCGGCGATCGCCGCTCCTGCGCCACCGACTCCGGCGACCACCGCCGACTTGCCGGAGAAGACCCCCGCCGCACGCCGCGCCAGGCGCTCCTCGAGGTCGTCTCGCTGCACCGTCGTGCTCGAGGCGAGCAGCCGCTGCACCGCGCCGTTGCCGGCGGTCTGCTGGAGCGCGAGGACCTCCCGTGGGCCACCGTGGTGCTCGGTGCGGCCGACCAAGTTGGCGAGGTCGTCCTCCCGCTGCACCGGTGCCGCCGCCCGGGCGGTCGGCCCATTCGGGCGCTGCCGGCGGGGGGCGTAGGTCTTGGTCACCCAGGGGAGGCTACTGCCGCCGGGGCCGACGGCGGCCCGGCAGATGAGGTTCCTTCAGCCGAGATCGCCGTCGCCACCCTCACCGCGCAACCACTGCGAGACCTGGCCGGCGAGGCGTTGCACGCCGCCGGCGACGCGGTCGACGATCTCGGTGAAGCGCTGGCGGTAGTGCTCGGTCGCCGCCTTCATCTGCTCGGAGGGTGGCGGCTCCTCGCCGCGGCGGAGGTAGCTCCCGTCGCGGATGCGGTCGTAGTCGCCCTCGCGGACCCAGCGGGTGAGCTCGGCGACGCGCCGTACCGTGAACGGGTGGGTGCGGGTGAGCTCGGTGAGCCACCGCCCGGGGCGGGCGAAGAGGTCCTCGGTCTCAGCGAAGGCCTCCGCCTGGGCAATGAAAGCGTTCACGTCGAGGCCCTCGACCGAGCCGCCGGCGAGGTTCATCAGCAGCCGGCAGCTGACCATCGGGTCCTCGTTCACCAGGGTCGCGGCGCGGTCGCCGGAGAGCTCGGCGCAGCGGTACCACTCGAGGAGGACGAGCGCGACGGCCTGGAGCGGCAGCCGGGCGACGGGCGCGAGGCCGCTCGCCAACAGCCGCTGCAGGATCTGCAGCACCGTCCCGTAGTGGACGTGGTCCGAGAGGACGTGCCCCGCCTCGTGCGCGAGGACGGTCCGCCGGGCGTCGTCGGGCAGGTTGGCTATGCCCGAGGTGATGATCACCACCGGCTTCGAGGAGCCGACGGTCGCCGCGTTCGTGACGCCGGGTGCCGCCGCGAGGTAGAGCCCCGGCACCGCGGGGAGGTCGAGGGCGCGCGCGACACCGACGTGCGCGGCGTAGACGGCGGGGAGCTGCCGCTCGGAGAGCTCGACGGCGTCGGCGAGGAGCAGCTGCTGGAAGGCGCGCTCGATGCGCAGCTCGGAGAGGCGCTTCAGCACCCGGTCGAGGAGGGGGATCGAGCCGAGCGCCGCGGTCGCGGCGCGGTCCGCCGGGTGCTCGTAGGCCTTCGGGCTGATCGCCGGGTAGCGGATGTCCGTCGTCGTGATGGCCATCGCCTCGCTCCCCTCCGGCCGCCGAGCGGCCGACGGGGCATCTTCGCGCGCCGCGGCCGCGACAGCTTGACGCGATCTTGAGGGAGACCTGAGGCCAGCGCCCCCGCGGCGTTGAGGTGCCCCGTGCACACTGCAAGGGTGCGAGGACAGGAAGGTCACGCTGCCGTGTCCGGGGGCCGCACGACGGGGCCCCCGGACACGGACACCCTCTGCTCCCGGGCTGTCGTCCCTGCGCCACTACCCCTCCTCGACGTCGGCGTGATCGACCAGCTCGCCGAGGAGCTTGGCGACCGCTCGGCGGTGGCCCGTTTCCTCCGCAGCTTCGTCGAGCTCCTCCCCGGCCGGGTGGCCGCGATCGGCGCCTTCGGAGAGCCGGGGGCGCTCGTCGACCAGACCGAGAGCATCGCCGCGGCCGCTTCGATGGCCGGCGCCCACCGCCTCGCGCAGTGCGTCGCGGAGATCGTCGACGCGGCACGTGCGGGCAGGCTGCCGGAGGCCACCGAGGTGCGGGCGCTGCACCGCGAGGCCTCGGCCACCCGCGCCGAGCTCGGCTACTACCTGGAGGCGCTCGAGGCCGCCTCGTAGCCCGGCCCCCGCACCCCCGTCATCGGCGGAGTCAGCCGGGGCCGAGGCGGTAGCCGACGCCGCGCACGGTGCGGATGTAGCGGCCGTTCTGCGCCGAGTCGCCGAGCTTGCGCCGCAGGTTGGCCATGTGCACGTCGACCACGTGGCCGTCGCCGAGCCAGTCGGTCTGCCAGACCTGCTCGAGCAGCACGTCGCGGGGCCAGACTCGCCGTGGGTTGCTGAGGAGCGTGGCGAGGAGGTCGAACTCGAGCTTGGTGAGCTCGAGCGGCTCGCCGGCGACGTGCACCTCGCGGGACTCGGTGTCGACCTCGAGCTCGCCGAAGCGCATCGCCGCCTCCGCGCCCTCGGCGGCCGGGTTCGCCTTCTTGGCGCGGGGGCGGCGGAACATCGCTGCCACCCGCGCCCGCAGCTCGCGTGGCGAGAAGGGCTTGGTGAGGTAGTCGTCCGCGCCGACCTCGAGGCCGATCAGGCGGTCGACCTCCTCCCCGCGGGCCGTGATGATCACGACGTAGGCGTCGGTGAAGGCGCGCAGCTCCCGGCAGACCTCGATCCCGTCGATGTCCGGGAGGGAGAGGTCGAGCGTGACGAGGTCGGGCTGCATCTCCCGCGCCTTCGCGATCCCCGCCGCGCCCGAGGCCGTCTCGCTGACCGTGAAGCCGGCCTGCTCGAGGACGGTGACGAGCAGCTGGCGGATGTCCGGATCGTCCTCGACGACGACGGCGCTGCGGCTCTCGGTCACTTCGGCACCACTCCCTCTCCCTCGTTCATCGTCGCCGATCGGGCGGCGGCGCGCCGATCCGACCGCCCGCGCATCGCGGTGCCGCGGGATTCGGTGCGGCGGTCAGCCGGGATGCGGATCACGAACGAGGTCCCCACGCCGAGCTCGGAGTGGATCTCGAGCGTCCCGCCGTGGTGCTCCACGATGTTGCGGACGATGGTGAGCCCGAGGCCGGTGCCGGGGATCGCCCGCTCGGTCGCGTTCGACGCCCGGAAGAAGCGGGTCGACAGCTGCTCGAGCTCGTCGGGGGGGATGCCGATCCCGGTGTCGTTCACCGCGAGGCGCAGCTCGGCTCGATCGCGCGTCGCGAGCACGGTCACCGCGCCCCCTTCCGGGGTGAACTTCGCGGCGTTGGCGAGCAGATTGAGCAGCGCCCGCTCGAGCTGGCTGCGGTCCGCCATCACGAGGCCGAGGTCCTCGGCGAACTCGGTGTGCAAGGTAAGGCCCTTGTCGCGCACGGTCGGCTCGATGACCTGCAGCACGTCGTCGATGATCGCGGCCACGTCGACGGGCTCGAGGCTGACCCGGAAGGCGCCGACCTCGATGCGCGAGAGGGTGAGGAGGTCCTCGATCAGCCCTCGCAGCCGTCGGGCGTTGCGGTCCACGATCTCGAGCATCTTCATCTGCTGCTCGGTGACCGGGCCGGCATCCTCCTCCTCGAGCATCTCGACGTAGCCGGCGATCGAGGTGAGCGGCGTGCGCAGCTCGTGCGAGACGGTGGAGAGGAACTCGCTCTTGGAGCGGTCGAGCTCCTGGAGCTGGGCGACGAGCTCGCGCTGCGCGGTGAAGAGCTGCGCGTGCTGCATGGCGCGGCCGAGCTCCTCGCCGGCCACCTCGATCAGCCCCACCTCGTCCTCCTGCCAGTAGCGGGGGCTGTTGTCGAGGATCACGAGGCTGCCGAGGAGCTCGCCGGCGGCGACGATCGGGCTGATCACCGAGGCGCGCAGGTCGACGCGGCTGAAGTGGGTCGTGATGTCCGGCGCCGTGAGACGGGCGTCGGTGCGGGCGTCCTCGATGACCAGGCTGCGGCCGTCCCGGGTGGCCTCGGCGATCAGCTTCGCCACCCCCGGCGGGCGCGCAATCGAAGGGCCGAGATCGTCGAGGCCCTCGCGATGCCACTCGGCGGCGATCGCATCGACCACGTCGTCGTTCGCCAGCCGGACGAAGACCCGGTCGACGTCGAAGGCGACCCCGACCGCGGCCACCGCCTCGCCGAGCAGGTCGGCCAGGTCGATGTGCTCGCGCACGTCGTGGGTGACGAGGTCCGAGAGGGCGCGGATGCGCGCCCGTCGCCGCTCGTCGCCGCCGAGGCGCTCCGCGAGGGCGTTCAACGCGTGCCCGGCGGCCTGCACCTCGGCGGGGCCGTCGGGGTCGACGCGGGCGCTGCTGTCGCCGCCGTGCAGGCGGGAGATCGCCGCGACGAGCGACTCGAGGGGGAGGACAAGCGTGCGCCGCGCCCGCAGGCCGATGACGGCCGCGATGGCGACGGTGAGGAGGGCGGCGGCGGAAACGACGAACAAGGCGATCGACTCTGTCGAGTCGGCATTCGTGCGCGCGGCGCGGATCTCGTTGTCGACCACCTTGGCGGCGTCGGCGCTCGCGGCCTGGATCGTGCTGAAGGCGCTCCGCAAAGTGGCCGCGTCCAAGGCCGCGGCGGCGGGCATCGCCGGTTGGCGGGCGAGCGGCGAGGCAACCGCGAGCCAGCCGTCGGCCTGTGCCTGGACGGCGAGGAGCGCCGACTCGGCGGCGGGATCATTCCCCGCGGCGAGCAGCGCCGAGGTCATCTCCTTCTCGTAACTCCGGACGCCGCTGCGGTACTCGGCGAGGAACTGCGCGCCGCCCGCCCCCGAGCTGAGCTCGTAGGCGCGGATCGAGCTCTCCGCGCCGGCGATGGTCTGCAGGATCGCGGCGTTGTCGTTCTGCAGCGGGTCGAGGGAGTGGACGATGCGGTCGACGGCGCCGCTGATCCCCGCCACCGCGAACAGACCTGTGCCGCCGCTGAGCGCGGCCGCGACAAGCGCGGCGACGATGCCCCGGCGGACGTAGCTGCGGATGCCCCCCGTCGCGCCGTCGGCACCGTCCGCGCCGTTCACCGTGCTGCGCCCTGCAGCGCCTCCTCGACGCGTTCCAGGAGGCCGCGCGGACTGAAGGGCTTCACGACGTAGTCGGTCGCTCCTGCGGCGAGGCCGACCTCGACGTCGCTCTCCTCGGCGCGTGCCGAGAGCAGGATGACCGGCAGGGAGGCGAATTGCGGGTCGTGCCGCACCGCGGCGCACACCTCGACACCGCCGCGGCCGGGCATCGAGGCGTCGAGTAGGACGAGGTCGATCCCCCCGCCGCGCAGCGCGTCGAGCACCGCCTCGCCGTTCGCAAAGGCGACGACCTCATAGCCGGAGAGCTCGAGCTTCGCGACGACGAGCTCGCGGATGTCGCGGTCGTCGTCGGCGACGAGGATGCGGGTCACGGTCCGCTCGTCCGCAGCTCCGCGAGCAGGGGGAGGAGGACGCGGTCGACGTCGGTGCGGCCGAAGGGCTTGGGGAGGACGGCGTCACTGTCCTCGCCGATGTCCTGGGGGTCGAGGACCGACGTCGTCACGATCTTGCAGTGGTGGTCCTCGAGGGCGCGCAGCGCCTGGATGACCTCGTGGCCGTCCATGTCGGGGAGGAGGATGTCGACGATCGCGAGGTCGGGCGGAGCCTTCGCGATCGCGTCGAGACCGGCACGCCCGGTCTTCACGAGCGTCGGCACGCAGCCGAGGCGCTCGAGGTGCTTGCCGAGGAGCGCGAGGAGGTCGCCGTCGTCCTCGACGACGAGTGCGGTGGCCACCCGCGCAGCATAGGTGAGCGGCCCTTTTGCCCTTGCGCACCGTCCGCGCGCCCGCCGGTCAGCGCGCTGCGGCCGCTTCGATCTGGAGGCCGGTGGCGACGAGCAGCTCCTCGCCGCCCGCCGGGCCGACGAGCTGCAGGCTCGCCGGGAAGGGCCCCGGCGTCGCGACGGGGAGCGAGAGCGCCGGGAGGCCGGCCAGGTTCACCGGCATCGTGAGCAACGTGTAGTTGTGCTGGTAGGCCTCGTCGAGGGGCGGGGGGAAGAATCCCACCGAGGGGAGGGCGAGCAGCTCCACCTCCGCGAAGAGGGGCGCGAGCTCGGCGAGGAAGCGCTCGCGGCCGACCCTCGCCGCTTGTCGGCGGCCCTCGTCGACGCGCGCCGCCGAAGCGAGGCGGTCGCGCACGGCGGCCGAGAGCTTGGCGGCCCGCTCGGGGTCCTCGAGGAGGGCGGCATTGGCCACCACCGCCTCGGTCACGAGCAGGTCCACCCCCGCGCGGTAGGCGTCGGACCAGGTCGGGATGGCGATCTCCACCACCTCGAGGCCGCAGCGGGCGAGGAGCTCGTCGAGCGCGCCGTCGATCAGCGGGTCGACGGGTACGCCGTCGGGGCGGACCCTGCCGAGGCGGCGCGCCGGGTGGGGCGCGGGGCGGAAGGAGGGCTCGAGGAGGGTCATCCCCTCGCTCACCGCGCCCACGTCGGCTGCCATCGGGCCGACGGTGTCGAGGCTCGGCGCGAGCGGCCAGACGCCCGTCAGCGGCACCCTCCCCCAGGTCGTCTTCAGCCCGGCGATCCCACAAAAGGCGGCGGGGACGCGGATCGAGCCGCCGGTGTCCGAACCGAGGGCGATCCTCGCCTCGCCGCTCGTCACGGCGACCGCCGAACCGGAGGAGGAGCCGCCCGGGACGCGTGTCGCGTCGAAGGGGTTCACCGGCGTCCCGTAGTGCTCATTCACCCCGGCGGCGCCGAAGGCGAGCTCGTGGAGGTTGGCCTTGCCGACGATGCGGGCCCCCGCGGCGCGCGCCCCGGCCAACAGGGGCGCGTCGCTCTCGGCGGGACGCGCCCGCTCGGCCACGGCGTACGAGCCCGCCGTCGTGGGCACGCCGGCCACGTCGATCAGGTCCTTCACGGCGAGCGTCGGGCCGGTCCCTTCGCTCTCGAGGCGGGTGATGAAGGTCGCATCGCTCGTCACCGCCGGAGGGTACCGCGCCGCGCCGTGCCGTCCGCGGCGCGGGCCCGGCCCCCGCGCGCGCCACCGTTAGTGTGTCCCGGCGCTCGCAGCGCCCGGACAAGCTCGCAGCGCCCGGACAAGGAGGATGTACGTGGAGGTCCCAACGCGGCTCGTGGGGCGGAAGGCGATCGTGACGGGGGCGGCCGGAGGCCTCGGTGAGGCGATCGCAGAGCGCCTCGCTGCGGAGGGCGCCACCGTCGCGCTCCTCGACGTGAAGGACGCCGCTCCCGCGGCCGAGAAGATCGGCGGCGGGGCGCGTGCCTGGCACTGCGACGTCACCGACCGCGCCGGCGTCGGCAGCGTGGTGGACGAGGTGGCGTCGTCCTTCGGTGGCGTGGACATCCTCGTGAACAACGCCGGCCTGCTCTCGGGGCGGCGCCCCTTCCTCGAGGTCGACAAGGAGGAGATGCTCCGCTACTACGAGACCAACGTGGTCGGCTACCTCCACCTCGCGCAGGCCTGCTTCCCCTATCTGAAAGAGAGCGAGCACCGCGGCCGCATCGTGAACGTCGCCTCGCGCACCTTCTTCACCGGAAGCCCCGGCCAGCTCGCCTACGTGGCGAGCAAGGGCGGCGTCTTCGGCCTCACGCGGGTGCTCGCCCGCGAGCTCGGCGAGCACGGCATCACCGTGAACGCGGTGATGCCCTCACAGGTCGCCACCCCGGGCACCGAGGCCCATTCCGGGCCGGAGATGTTCGAGTCGACGATGCGCCTGCAGATCCTGAAGGAGTTCGTGCGCCCTGCGGACTTCGCCCCGATCGTCGCCTTCCTCGCCTCCGACGACGCCCGCCTGATCACCGGCCAGTCGATGGTCTGTGACGGGGGAGGCCTGCTGTACTGACGGCCCCCGCGCGTCCAACCCGGCTCGCCGGGGGGCGCGGGGTTATGGTGGGAGATGCCTCAGAACCAGTTGCGTATCGCCGCAGCAGTGCTCTTCGTGCTCGGCGCCATCGCCATCATCGTCGCGATCCTTTACTTCGCGCTCCCCGCCCACTCACTTCCCTCCTTCCTTCCGGGACGGGTGGCCCACATCAACGGCCACCGCAACCGGCGGGGCATCGCGGCCGTGGTGGTGGCGATCGTCCTGCTCGCGGTCGGCGGCTGGGCCTACTCGAACGCCAGGCGCCCCGCGGCGTGACCCGCGCCAGCTGATGGCCGCCTACGTGGTCGTCGAGTCGCGGGTGAGCGACCCCGAGCGCTACAAGGCCTACGCCGCCCTCGCCGAGCAGTCGATCGCCGAGGCCGGAGGCCGCTACCTCGCGCGCGGTGGCGCGACGGAGACCCTCGAAGGCGACTGGGCGCCCCCGCGCGTCGTCGTGCTGGAGTTCGCGGACGTCGACACCGCCCGCCGCTGGTACGAGTCCGAGAGCTACCGGGCGGCGCGCGCGGCACGTGCCGGTGCCGCCGAACTCCAGATGGTCCTCGTCGAGGGCGTGCCGCCCTCCTAGGGCGCGGAGAGGGAGGACCATGCCAAGCACGGCGCGCGTCGTCGGCTTCGACCACATCGTGATCAACGTCGCCGACCCCGAGGCCTCGCTCGCCTTCTACTGCGACCTCCTCGGCATGGAGCCTGTGCGCCTCGAGGAGTGGCGGGCGGGGGAGTGCCGCTTCCCCTCGGTGAGGGTGGGCCCCGATACGATCCTCGACCTCGCCCCCGGCGAGCGGCCGGGCGAGAACATCGACCACTTCTGCCTCATCATCGAGCCGACCGACCTAGAGGCGCTCGCCGCCTCGGGGAGCTTCGACGTCGCCGGGCCGCCCGGCAACCGTTACGGCGCGCGCGGGCGGGGCGACTCGCTCTACGTCCGGGATCCCGACGGCAACCGGGTCGAGCTCCGCTACTACGACTGAGCGCCCGTTGCGGATCTTCCAGGTCGACGCCTTCACCGACCACGCCTTCTCCGGCAACCCGGCGGGCGTCTGCCTCCTCGAGGGGGGAGAGGACGACACGCTGTTGCAGGCGATCGCCGCGGAGATGGGCTGCTCCGAGACGGCCTTCCTCCTCCCCGCCGCGGGAGTGATGGCGCTCCGCTGGTTCACTCCCGTGGTCGAGGTCGATCTCTGTGGCCACGCCACCCTCTCGGCCGCGGTCGTGCTCTGGAGGAGCGGCCTCGCGAAGGGGCCGCTCGGCTTCTCGACCCGCTCCGGCCTCCTCGGCGCCACCCCGCACGGAGGCGGCGCGGAGCTCGACTTCCCGGCCCGCCCCACGGCCCCCCTCGCCACCCCGCCCGCCCTCACCGACGCGCTCGGCGCCGAGCCCGTCGTGGTCCACGAGTCCGCCGACAACTGGCTGGTGGAGCTCGGCTCGCCGGCACAGGTCGCGGCGCTCGCGCCCGACCTCGCCGCGCTGCGCGCCCTCCCGACGCGCGGCGTCCTTGTCACTTCGGCGGGCGGACCGGATGGCTGTGACTTCGTCTCCCGCTACTTCGCGCCGGCGGTCGGGGTCGACGAGGACCCGGTGACCGGCTCGGCGCACTGCACTCTCGGCCCCTACTGGGCGGCGCGCCTCGGCCGCGAGGAGCTCGTCGGCCGTCAGCTCTCGGCGCGCGGCGGGACGGTGCGCGTCGCGGTGCGCGGCGAGCGGGTGCTGCTCCGGGGGGAGGCCGTCGTCGTCCTCGCGGGCGAGCTCTTCCCCGAAGGGGAGGCGCTCAGCAGCGGCGGGGCGCGGGGAAGCTGACTGCGAGGGCCTTCCCGAGAGCCGTGCCGTCGGCCGGGTCGCGGGCGGTGAAGCTCACCGCCCGACGGCTGCGGTCGCTCACCACGAAGGCCACGCCACCGCGGCCGTTGCTCACGCCGCTCGCCGGCTTCACGGTCGCCTTCGAGCCGGCGCTCGCCGAGAGCACGACGAGGCGCCCGGGGAGGTTCTGCCCCGCGGCGCTGCGCACCGTCACCGTGAGCCGGCCGCTGCCGGCCCCGGTCGGACAGCTCGTCTTCACCGCCGCGGAGAGCGCCACGCCGGAACGGCTCGCCGAGGGCATCGCGCCGAAGGTGACGGTCACCCGGGCGGTGAGGGTGAGGTGCTTCTTGGTGTCGGTGGCGCGGTAGGTGACGCTCTCGGCGTGGCGGTCGCTCACCGAGAAGGTCGCGACGCCCGAGCGGCTCGTGGTCGAGGCGGCCGGAGCGATGACTGACTTTCCTCCGAGCGCGGTGAGCACCACCCGCTTCCCGCTCACCTCGTTGCCAGCGGCGTCAAAAAGGGTGACCTTGACGGCAGCGTGCGCGTGGCCGTTGGCGGCCACGGACCGAGCGTTGACCGCGAGCGTTGACCGCCGCGCGGAGACCGGGCCGATGCGAACGACCCTTGGGAGGGTCACCGGCGCTGTCACGGGTGGGGTGGCAATGACGACACTCGAGGGGGTCGTGACGACACTCGAGGGGGTCGTCACGACTGGCGCCTGGAAGGTGAACTGCGCCCCGCCACCGTCCGCCGAGTTCCCCGCCGCATTCGCGACGGTGACGGTCACGGTCCCCGCGGCTGCGCTCGGCGCGACTGCCGAGATCGTCGTGTCGGAGAGAATCATGTAGCTCGTCGCGGCCGTGCCACCGAAGGAGATTGCTCCGGTCGCGGGGACGCTCGAGAAGCCCGAGCCAGAGATGATGACGGTGGTCCCGCCGCTCGTCGGCCCGTTCTGTGTCGAAAGGCTGGAGATCACCGCCGGATAGGTGAACTGGTCGAGGCTGCTCGTCGCGGACGTCCCAAGAGGGTTGGAGACCGTGACATCGACTGTTCCTGCCGGACCCGTTGGAGCAGAGGCAGAGATCTGCGTGTCCGAAAGCCTCGTGAAGCTCGTGGATGCTGAGCCGAACGCGACGCTCGAAGCTCCAGCAAAGCCGCTGCCGGTAATCGTCACCCCTGTCCCGTTGGCGCCTGACCCGGGAGAGACTGAGCTGACCGTCGGCGCATAGGTGAAGTTGGCTCCTCCCGAAGCTACCGACGTCCCGTAGACATTGGTGGCCGTGATTGCCACCGTGCTTCCGGGCGTCCCCACCGGCACCGTGGCAGTGATCGTGCTGTCAGAGGCCACCGAAAGAGCGGCGGACGCGGCACCGAAATGAATGGCCGTCACGGTGTAGAGACCCGACCCGCTCAGTGTCACCGACGTACCGGAAGATCCACCCTCGGGCGCCACCGCCGTGAGGGTGGGGACGCCATAGGCGAAGCGGTCGCCGGTGACCACGGCCGAGGTGCCGCGGGCCGTGGTGGCGGTGATATCGACCGTCTGGCCAGGACTTGCTGGGGGCACCTGGAGGGTCATCGAGGTCCCGGAGCTGTTGACGACCACGGAGGCCATGTTCACGGGCGCACTGCCGAACGACATCGAAGTAACGCCAGTGAGATGCTCGCCGGTCACGGTCACCGTGCTCCCAGCAATCGCCGCATCGGGGCTCACCGAGGCGATGCAGGGGCTGCCGAGGAGGGGGACGAGCGCCGCGGCCTCGGGGGTCCCGAGGCCGGTGACCATGTCGTACTTGCTGCCCGCGGGGTAGAGGCCGACGTTCTGACTCGTGGCGTCGTTGTTGCCGGTCGTCACGTCATTGAACGCAGAGGAGTAGCTGCTCGTCGCGGCGATCGCGTAGAGGTCGGGATTGGCAAAGCCGACCGCTGCCGGCGAACAAGTCGTGTGCGCGTCGGCGAGAGCGACGATCGCGGCCCACAGCGGCGCCGCGCCGCTCGTCCCCCCGACGCTCTCCCAGCCGAAGTCTGCCGACTCGTAGACGACGTAGCCCGTGCTCGGGTCGGCGTCGGCCGAGACGTCGGGGACCTCCCTGCAGTACCCGCTCGAGGCACCGCAAGGTGACCCGGAGGAATGGCTGTTCTCGACGTTCAGTCCGGCGGGGGCCGAGGACTGGTACGAGGGCATCGCCCAGAAAGTGGAGATCCCGCCGCCACCGTCGTTCCACGCGCTCTCCGTCGGCGGACTGGTGGCGACGTTGGTGAGCGTCGTGCCACCCACGCCGGTGACGTTCGGCTGGGCGGCGGGGTCGAGGACCTGCAGGTCGGTCGTCGGGTTGGGGTCGTTCGTCCCGGAGTAGTCGCAGCCCTCCGAGCCCTGGTCTCCAGCCGCGGCGAGGATCGTCTGCCCCTGGGTCGCAGCCTGCGCGAAGAGGGTGTTCTCGGCTTGGGCGCCGGTGCTCCCGGAGTAGCCCATGTCGTACTCGCAGGCGCCCCAGGAGGTCGAGATCACCTGGGCGGTGTTGTCGTCGATGATCTGCTTGTAGGTGTCGAAGGGGCCGTTGGCGGTGGCGTCGGTGAAGTTGTTCGGCCCCTGGTAGACGACGACGTTCGCGTCGGGGGCGAGCTCGACCACGTTGTCGATGTCGAGCTGGGTCTCGAGGCCCCCCTGGCTGCCGATCGGGCCGCCGTCCACCTGCTCGTAGTTGACGCTCGTGGAGACGCCGTAGCAGCTCTTGAAGGTCGCGGTGTCCGACGCCGAGGAGGAGTAGGGCTCGAGCTCGTAGAGGGCGATCGTCACGCCCTGGCCGAGGTCACCGGTGCCGTACACGCTGTTCAGGCCGTAGGCCTGGGAGAGCTTGGTCGAGGTCATCATGTTCGAGAAGCCGCTCGAGGCGCTCGAGCAGGGGACCGGGCCGCCGGTCTGCGGCTGGACCGCGGCGCTCGACGCCGAGGAGACCGGCACGCTCAGGTTGTCGAGGCCGACGATCCCGCGCACCGCCGAGGCGATCGCCCTCGGCACCGCCGGCGCAGCGGTGTTGGCGAAGAAGGTGCGCCCCTTCGGCCCTCGGTACCGGTCGAACGAGAGGCTCAGCGCCCGTTCGAAGGTCGACACCTGTCCCGAGACGGGGACGAAGAGTCCGTCAGGGGCGGGGGTCCCGGCGGTGAGGCCGACCGCGTCGAGGGCCTGCTGGACGGCAGCGGCCGCGCCCGCGGGAGCGCCGAAGCGAGCGGCGAACTGCGCGGTCGTGAGGTACTGGTGGTAGTCAGGCGAGCCGGGCGTCGCGACCGCGCTGGCGTAGGCCTGCAGCGCGGCGGGGTCCTGCGGGGTGAGGGCGACCTCGGCCTGCAGGGTGCTCGCCGGGTCGAGCGCACCGAGGGCGGAGAAGGCCGGGTCGACCGAGGGGGCCCGCCCGACCCGCACCGTCCCGGCCTGTGCGACCGAGGCGGGGACGACGGCGAGGGCGGTGCCGAGGAGGGCGATCGCCGCGGGGACGAGGCCGCGTCGAAACAGTGCAGGGGTGTGCCCCGGGGCGCCGCCGCCCCCCGTTGTTCGCTCCCGCGATTCCTTGTACACCATCACAGTTTCCTACGGCTCGGGAGGTGCCGTGTGACGAATCCCCATTTCAGTCCGCACGGGCCCGTCGGTGGGGAGTGATCAGCAGCCCCGCGACGGCCGTCGAGAAGGCCGCGACGGCGGCGGCGACGAGCCAGGCGACTCGGCTCGCCTCGTCGAAGGCGTGTCCCGTCGCGGCGAGGGTGCTCGGCGACAGCGCGGGCGAGAAGGCCCCGAGACTGATCGAGCGGTGCGCGAGCGCGGCGGGCAGCGCGCCGTGGAAGACGGTGGTGAGCACCGAGCCGAGGACCGCCACGCCGAGAAGGTTGCCGAGCTGGCGGGCGACCGAGATCGCCGCCGCAGCCACCCCCGCCTGAGCGCGGGGCATCCCCGAGACGGCGGTGTTGGTGATCGCCGGGGTCGCGAGGCCGGTCCCGAAGCCGAGCACGGCGTAGCAGCAGGCGAAGACGAGGTAGCCGGTGTCGCGATGGGTCGCCGCGAGGCCGAGGCACGCCGCGAGGAGACAGGCGCTGCCGCCGACGAGCGCGAGGCGGGGGCCGCGCCGCGCCACGAGGTGGCCGCCGACGAGGGCCATCCCGGCGATCACCGCCGTCGCCGGCAGCGTGCGCAGCCCCGCACCGAGCGGCGAGTCGCCGCGCACCTCCTGCAGCAGGAGCGTGTTCACGAAGAGGAAGCCGGTGAAGACGAAGAAGATCGCGGTCGCGATCACAAAGGCCGCGGAGAAGGAGGCGCGGGAGAAGAAGTGCAGGTCGAGGAGGGGCTCGGGTTGCCGCTGCTCGACGACCACGAAGGTCGCGAGGCAGACCGCCGCGAGCGCGAAGACACCGAGGGTGACCGGCGAGGTCCACCCCTCGCTCGGCCCCTCGATGATCCCGAAGGTCGCGGCGGCGATCGTCACGACGGTGAGGAGCTGGCCGGCGCCGTCGACGCGCCGGGGGTGCTCAGCGCGGGACTCGGGGACGTGCGCCCGCGCGAGCAGGTAGGCGGCGGCCCCGACGGGGATGTTGGCGAGGAAGACCGCCCGCCAGCCGAAGGCATCGACGAGAAGACCGCCGAGGATCGGCCCGGAGGCGAGCGCGACCCCGAAGGTCGCGCTCCAGACGCCGATCGCCTTGGCCCGCTCCTTCGGGTCGAGGAAGGTGTTGGTGATGATCCCGAGCGTGCTCGGCACGAGCAGCGAGCCGCCGACCGCCTGCAGCGCGCGGAAGACGATGAGGAGGCCGAGGTCGGGAGCGAGGCTGCAGGCGAGGGAGGCGGCGAGGAACAGCCGCAGGCCGATGAGAAAGGCGCGCCGTCGGCCAATGCGGTCGCTCACCGCCCCCGCCGCGAGCAGCAGGCTCCCGAGGGCGACGAGGTAGGCGTCGACCGTCCACTGCAGTCCCGCCACCGAAGCGTGCAGGCTCGTGCCGATTGCCGGCAGCGCGACGTTCACGATCGCGTTGTCGAGCCAGGTCATGAACAGGCTCAGGCAGCAGATGACGAGGACCACCCGCTTGCGAGTGGTCGGCGCCACGTCGAGGCGCACGGCGGCGGCTGTTAGCGGCGCTGCGCCACGGTGACCCCGTCGCCGATCGGGAGCAGCACCGTCGTGACGCGCGGGTCGGCGGCGACCTTGTCGTTGAAGGCGCGCATCGCGAAGGTCGCCGGACGGTCGCTCGTCGGGTCGATCACCCGCCCGCTCTGCAGGGTGTTGTCGGCGAGGAGGAGGCCGCCCGGGCGCAGGCGCTCGATGAGTAGGTCGAAGTACTCGCCGTAGGCCTCCTTGTCGGCGTCGACGAAGGCGAGGTCGAAGGGCTCCTCGTCGGCCATCGCGGCGAGCGACTCGAGGGCCGGGCCGATGCGCAGGTCGACCTGCTCGGCGACGCCGGCGCGCGCCCAGAACTCCCGCGCGATCGCCGTCCACTCCTCGCTCACGTCGAGGCAGATGAGGCGCCCCGCGGGCCCCATGCCGCGCACCACCGCGAGCGCCGAGTAGCCGGTGAAGGTGCCGATCTCGATCGCCCGCCGGGCGCCCATGGCGCGGGCGAGGATCTCCATCAGCACCGCCTGGTCGTGGCCGATCTGCATCCCCGCGTGACCCGCCACGCGCTCGCGGGTGGCGGTCCGCAGCGCCTCCTGGACAGGATCGGGAGGAGTGAGGCGACCCTCGGCGTAGGTGACGATCGCTGGGTCGACGAAGTCGTTGCGGGTGAGCTCGGCCATGGAGCCAGAGTCAACCACAGCGGATCGCTTGGCCTCCCGACGGCTCTGCGATGCTTTAGCGATGGACCGCGTCTACCGCTTCCGCTACGGACGCCTCAGCTTCCCGCTGAAGGTGCTCGGCCTCGGGCCCGCCTTCACCGGCATGGTCGTCGGCGAGGAGTACCTGAAGGTCCGCTTCTCCTGGGCCTTCGCGACGCGCATCCCCCGCAGCGCGATCCACCGGGTGGACTACGACTACGACTTCGTCGGGGGCATCGGCGTGCACGGGGTGCGCGGTACCTGGCTCGTGAACGGCGCGGCGAACGGCCTCGTGATGATCGAGATCGACCCTGCGGCGCGCGCCTTTGTGATGGGCTTCCCGGTGCGCCTGAAGAAGCTGCGGGTGAGCGCCGCGGACCCGGCGGCGCTGATCGCCGCGCTGACCGGCTGAGCCGAGCGGCGCCGAGCCGCTACGGAAGGGGCCCTCGCTCGCCGGGGCCCTCGCCGGGCGGCTCGTCGGGGGGACGCCCGTCGCCGCGGCCGTCGGCCTCGTGCAGCGAGGCGAGGTAAGCGTTGTAGGCGGCGAGCTCGCCCTCGTTCGCGCCCTTCGCTGCGCGGCGCCCCGGCCGCGCCCGCGGCGGCAGGTCGTCGTGGAGCAGGCGCCACCACAAGAAGACGGCGTAGCCCGCGAACAGCGGCCACTCGACGGTGTAGGCCCAGCTGAGGCCGTTGCCGGCGAGCGCGCGGTGGAGCTGCCACCAGAAGAGGGTGCCAAAGGCGGGGAGGAGGACGGCGAGGGTGAGGTGGAGACGGAGCGCCCGCGCGGAGAGGTACTTCACGGTCACGGTCGGGGACCGTAGCCAGCCTGGAGACCCCGAGAGGGCGCGGCCGTAGGCTGGGGAGATGGCCAGAGGGCAGGCGGGGTCGGGCGGGGTCGGGCCACGGCGCGCCCCCGCCGAGACCGTCGAAGGGGTGCTCGCCGCCTTTCGCGCCGACGGCGGACGGGTGACGACGCCGCGGCGCCTACTCATCTCGAGCCTCATCGAGGCCGGCGGCCACCGCACGGCGGAGGAGCTCGCCGAGACGGTGCACGCGCTGGCGCCCGACGTCCATCTCTCCACCATCTACCGCAACCTCGACGAGCTCGAGCGCCTCGGCGTCGTCGAGCACGCGCACCTCGGCCACGGCCCCGCCACCTACCACCTCGCGAGCGAGCTCCACGGCCACTTCGTCTGCGAGGACTGCGGCACCCACTTCGAGGCACCCGACGAGGTCTTCGCCGGGCTCGCCGCGGTGGTCCTCGCCGAGCACGACTTCCACATCGACCCCCACCACTTCGCCGTGCTCGGGCGCTGCGCCGCCTGCCACGCGCGGGCGGCGCGGGGTCACTGAGGGTTCAGGAGCGCTTCACGGCGCCGACGAGGGCGGTGAGGGAGTCCTTGGCGTCGCCGAAGAGCAGGGTCGTCTTCGGGTTGTAGAGCAACTCGTTGTCGATCCCCGCGAAGCCGGGGCGCATCGAGCGCTTCATGAAGATCACGTGCGTCGCCTCGTCGACGTCGAGGATCGGCATCCCGTAGATCGGGCTGCCGGGGGAGTTCTTGGCCGCCGGGTTCACGACGTCGTTCGCCCCGATCACGAGCACCACGTCGGTCGTCGAGAACTCCGGGTTCGCCTCGTCCATCTCCTTCAGCTGCTCGTAGGGAACGTTGGCCTCGGCGAGGAGGACGTTCATGTGACCGGGCATGCGCCCCGCGACGGGGTGGATCGCGTAGAGGACCTCGACGCCGCGCGACTCGAGGAGGTCGACGAGCTCGCGGGCGACGTGCTGGGCCTGCGCGACGGCGAGGCCGTAGCCGGGGACGATCGCCACCTTGCGGGAGTAGGCGAGGAGCACCCCGATGTCCTCCGCGCTCGCCGAGCGCACGCTGCGGGCCTCCCCGCCCCCGCCACCGGTGGCCTCGACGACGGAGCCGAACGCGCTGAACAGGATGTTCGGCAGCGAGCGCCCCATCGCCTGGCTCATCATCCGCGTGAGGATCGTGCCCGAGGCGCCGACGAGGGTGCCGGCGACGACGAGTAGCACCGAGTGCAGGACGAAGCCGCTCGCCGCGACGGCGAGGCCGGTGAAGGAGTTGAGGAGCGAGATGAGGACCGGGACGTCGGCGCCGCCGATCGGGAGCACGATCGCCACCCCGAGGAGCAGGGCGACGGCGCCGACGATCGCGAGCAGGGCGGTGTGCGGGGTGACACAGGTCGCCACCGAGAGGCCGAGGATCGCCAGTGCGACGATGCCGTTCGCCGCCTGCTGGCCGGGGTAGGTGATTGGTCGCCCGGTCATCAGCTCCTGCAGCTTGGCGAAGGCGACGACGCTGCCAGCGAAGGAGACCGCGCCGACGATCACGCCGAGGAGCGCCTCGATCACCTGATAGGTGGCGAAGCTGCCGGCGGGGGCGTGCAGGAACTCGCTCAGCGCGACGAGGGCGGCGGCTCCGCCGCCGACACCGTTGAAGGCTGCCACCATCTGCGGCATCGCGGTCATCTTCACGAGGCGCGCCGCGGGCACGCCGATGACGACGCCGACCGCCATCGCGCCGATCATCAGCCCGAAGCGCGAGAGGCCGGGCGTGGCGAAGGTGAACGAGACGGCGAGCACCATCCCGAGCGCGCCGACGAGGGTGCCGAGGCGCGCCCAGCGGGGGCTCGAGAGCCCCATCAGGGCGAGGATGAAGCAGATCGCCGCGACGAGGTCGACGGTGTTGATGCCCGTGCCGAGGCTCACGTCTGCTCGCCCCCGGCGGGGGGCTTCTCCCCGGGACGGGCGGCGCGCCCCTTGAACATCTCGAGCATCCGGTCCGTGACGACGAAGCCGCCGACGGCGTTCACCGTGGCGAGCACCACGGCGACGAAGCCGATCGCCACCTGGCCGGTGCCGTGCGCCTCGCCGAGCACGACCATCGCCCCGACGAGGATCACCCCGTGGATCGCGTTCGTCCCCGACATGAGCGGGGTGTGGAGGATGCTCGGGACCTTGGAGATCACCTCGAAGCCGACGAAGACCGCGAGCGCGAAGACGGTGAACAGCCCGACGATGTCGGTGCTCACCGCACGACCAGCTCTCGGGTGGGGGCGTGCACGATCTCGCCGCGGTGCGTGACGCAGGTCCCGCTCACGAGCTCGTCGGCGAAGTCGGGGGCGAAGATGGCGTCCGGCGCCAAGAGCGCGAGGAAGGCGGCGACGTTGCGCGCGTAGAGGAAGCTCGCGTGGAGGGCGACCGAGCTCGGCAGGTTCTGGACCCCGATGACGCGTACCTGGCCGTGCAGCACCTCTTCGCCGGCGCGCGACACCTCGCAGTTCCCGCCGCTCTCGGCGGCGAGGTCGACGATCACGCTGCCGGCGGTCATCGCCTCGACCATCGCGGTGGTGACGATCAAGGGAGCGGGCCGCCCGGGCACCGCCGCCGTCGTGATCACCACGTCCGAGGCGGCGACCTCGCGGGCGATGAGCTCGCGCTGGCGGTCGAGGAACTCGTCGGAGGCGACCCGCGCGTAGCCGCCCTCGCCCGCGAGGGACTCGAGCGGGAGGGCGACGAAGGTCGCGCCGAGGCTCTCGACCTCCTCGCGCGCCGCGGGGCGCACGTCGTGGCCGCGCACGAGGGCCCCGAGGCGGCGGGCGGTGGCGATCGCCTGCAGCCCGGCGACCCCCGCCCCGATCACGAGGACCTTGGCGGGCGGCACGGTGCCGGCCGCGGTCATGAACATCGGGAAGAACTTCGACAGGCGCGAGGCCCCGAGCAGCACCGCGGCGTAACCGCCGACGAGGGCCTGGGAGGAGAGGGCGTCCATCGACTGGGCTCGGGAGATGCGCGGCAGCAGGTCGAGGCTGAAGGCGCTCACCCGCTGGGCGCGAAGCTGCTCGACGAGGGCGAGGTCCGCCTGGGGCTGGAGGAAGCTCACGAGCGCGCTGTTGGGCCGCATCCTCGCGACCTCGTCGCTGCTCGGAGGCTGCACCTTGCAGAGGATCTCGGCGCCGCCGAAGAGCGCGTCGCCATCGACGAGCTCGGCCCCCCGCTCGGCGAAGGCCACGTCGGGGAGAAACGCGCCCGCACCCGCGCCCCGTTCGACGAGTACCTCGTGGCCGGCGTCGAGGAGGCGGGGGACGACCTCGGGGACGATCGCCACCCGCCGCTCGCCCGCGGCGCGTTCGGAGGGAATGCCTACCCGCATGGCGGAGGTCATAGCGGAACCAGTCACCACAGCGCAACGACGCCCGTCGGCTAAGGGTCGAGAACTAGACTGGCGCGATGGAGCACGGGGCGGCGCCGGAGCCGGAGCACGCGGTGGAACCGGCGGACGCGGCCGGGGAGGTGACGGGCAGCTTCGCCCGCGAGACCGACGCCTTCATCGCCGAGGCCGACGCCCGTCTCGCCGCGATCGAGGCGGCGATCGCCGCGGTCGACGACGGCAGCTACGGCCGCTGCGAGATCTGTGGCAACCCCGTCGAGGCGCCGCGCCTCGCGGCGCGGCTCTCCGAGCGGCGCTGCGCGGCGCACGACCGCGCCCCCCTCGCCGAGCCGCGCCTGTTCTGAAGAAGTCGCGCACGCGACGAGGGCCGGGCGGCGCGTTCAGCTGCCCGCGCCGCCCGGCCCTCGCTGGCGTCCCTCTCGAGCTCAGACCTTCTTGGTCTCCCAGAAGATGCGGTCGATCTCGGCGATCCCGTCGAGGAGGCCGCTCGCCACGGCGACGTCGTTGGTCTTCTTCGTCTCGCCGGCGGCCTTGGTGGTCTTCCAGAAGACCTCGTGCAGCTCGGGAAAACGGTCGAGGTGCTCGGGCTTGAAGTAGTCCGTCCACAGCACCCACAGGTGGTGCTTCACGAGGTCGGCGCGCTGCTCTTTGATCGTCACTGCCCGCTCCCGGAAGACCGCGTCGTCCGAGGCGTTGAACTTCTCCATGCAGGCCTTCACCGACTCGGCTTCGATACGTGCCTGGGCGGGGTCGTAGATGCCGCAGGGCAGGTCGCAGTGCGCGTGTGCCACGGTGGGCGCCGCGACCAGGTCGAGCAGGCTGCACAGACGGGAGATGAGGGGCATGCCAGGACTCCTTCGCTCGAAGTTCTCCGCCCGCTCGGGGCGCGTGGAGGTCGCCCGCGCAGGCGATAACGCTCACTCTAACCACCTCCCTTCCGATCACGTCCTCCCGCCGCCGCCCCGTCGCCGGGTCGCTTCCCTGGTAGGGGCCTTCTTCCTCGCTGGCGCCGCAGTGCGCCTATCGGGGCTCCGGCGGGTGGTCGTGAGCGGCCCGAGCATGCTCCCCACCCTCGACGAGGGTGAGCGGTTGCTCGTCCGCCGCGTCCGCTCGTTGCGGGCCGGGGACCTCGTCGTGTGTCGTGTCCCGGGCGGGCCGGGAGGGCTCGTCGTGAAGCGCGTCGCCCACCTCGACGACGAAGGCGTGCACGTGCGCGGCGACAACGCGCAGGTGAGCACCGACTCCCGTCACTTCGGGGCGCTCGCGCGGGGCGAGGTGCTGGGTGTCGCCTTCTACCGCTACGCGCCGGCCCCCGGCCGCGTGCCCCGCGGCCCCCGCTGAGGCAGCCGGACGCCTGGCCACCGTTACGATGCCGTTCGCGATGCGCCGACTGGTCGTGCTCTCCCTGCACACCTCGCCCCTTGCCCAGCCCGGGACGGGCGACGGCGGGGGGATGAACGTCTACGTGCGCGAGCTCTCCGCGGCCCTCGCCCACGCCGGGGTGGTCTGTGACGTCTTCACCCGCTCGGACGACCCTGCGCAGCCCGACGTCGTCGAGGTGGAGCCGGGCTTCCGCCTCCACCACGTGGTCGCCGGGCCGCAGGCTCCGCTCCCCAAGGGGGCGCTGCACGCCTTCGTCGGCTCGTTCACCGACGCCGTCGAGGCGCGGCTGTCGGCCTACGCCGACGACGAGCCCGACGCGCCTGAGGCGATCCACGCCAACTACTGGCTCTCCGGCGTCGCCGGTCACGCGCTGAAGCACCGACTCGGCCTGCCGCTCGTCTCGACCTTCCACACCCTCGAGCGGGTGAAGGCGGAGGCGAGCCCCGAGGAGATCGACCCCGACGACCCCGAGCTACGCGCCCGCTCGGAGTCCGAGGTGATCGGTTGTTCGGACGCCGTCCTCGCCTCGTGCGAGGCCGAGGCCTCCCAGCTCGTCGAGCTCTACGGCGCCGACCGCGCCCGCATCGAGATCATCGCCCCCGGCGTGGACCACGCCTTTTTCTCACCCGGCGACAAGGCCCAGGCGCGGCGCGCGATCGGCGCGGAGGCCGAGGGGCCGCTCCTCGTGTTCGTCGGGCGGATCCAGCCGCTGAAGGGCGTCGAGATCGCGGTGCAGGCGCTCGCGCAGGTCGCTGACCGCAGTTGCCGCCTGCTCGTGATCGGCGGTCCGAGCGGACCGCACGGCGAGGAGGAGGTGCGCGTCGTCCACCGCCTCGTCGAGCGTCTCGGCCTCGGGGGGCGGGTGCTGTTCATGCCGCCGCAGCGCCACGAGGCACTCTCCACCTTCTACCGCGCCGCCGACGTTTGCGTGGTCCCCTCGATGTCGGAGTCGTTCGGTCTCGTCGCCCTCGAGGCTGCGGCATGCGGGACCCCGGTCGTCGCCTCCGCGGTCGGGGGTCTCACGAGCCTCGTCGAGGAGGGGGTGAGCGGCTACCTGGTCGAGCCCCGCGACGTCGACGGCTTCGCGCAGCGCCTCGACCTGCTCGTCGGCGACGACCTCGCGGCCACGGCGATGGGCGGCGCCGGCGCCGAGCGCGCCCTGGCCTACACCTGGCCGGCGGCGGCCTCCTCGCTGCACCGCCTCTACGACGAGATCACCGCCAAGAGCCTCGTCGAGTGCCGGTGAGCGCCGTTAACGTCTCGTCGCCATGAGCAAGCTGCAGCTCCTCGGTGGCGGGCAGATGGGGGGCGCCCTCCTCGGCGGCCTGCTCGCGCAGGGCAAGGTCGCGGCCGGCGAGTGCACGATCTGTGAGGTGCGCGCCGAGGCCCACGAGGCGCTCCGGGAGCGCTTCCCCGGCGTCGGCGTGGTCTCGTCACCGGTCCCTAGCGAGGCCGTCGTCGTCGCGGTGAAGCCGGGCGACGTGGAGGTCGCCTGCCGGGCGCTCGCCGCCGCCCCGCCTCGACGCCTCCTCTCGATCGCTGCCGGCGTGACGACGGAGACCCTCGAGGGTTACCTCGGCTCCTCGGTCGCGGTGGTGCGGGCGATGCCGAACACTCCGGCGCGCATCGGCGCCGGGGCGACGGCGATCGCGGCCGGCGCCTCGGCGGCCGAGGCCGACCTCGACTGGGCCGAGGAGGTGCTGCAGGCGGTGGGCATCGTCGTCCGCCTCCCCGAGCACCAGCTCGACGCGGTCACCGGCCTCTCGGGGTCTGGCCCCGCCTACGTCTTCCTCGTCGCGGAGGCGCTCGTCGAGGCGGGGGTCCTCGCCGGCCTCGGCCGCGAGGCCGCCCGGCTGCTCGCCAACCAGACCCTCCTCGGGGCGGCGCGCCTGCTCTCGGAGAGCGGGCAGAGCGCCGAGCAGCTGCGCGCCGAGGTGACCTCGCCGGGAGGGACGACCGCCGCGGCACTGCAGGTCTTCGAGCGCGCCGGCCTGCGCGCCGCCTTCCTCGACGCGGTCGTCGCCGCGACAGCGCGCTCGCGGGAGCTCTCACGGCCGCACTGAGCGCGTCGAGGAAGCGCCGAGATCGCGCCGAAAGCGCCCCTCTACGCCACTGACGCCACGCTCGTCTCAGCGCTCCCACTTTGCACTTGCGCCACGCGCGCCTACAGTCGCGACCGCGGAGAGAGGTGATTCCACTGACCATCCATTACACGAAATCGCAGTTCCTCACGGTCGCCGAGGTCGCGCGCGTGCTGCGCATCTCGAACATGACGGTGTACCGACTGATCAGCTCCGGCCAGCTCCAAGCGGTGCGGGTCGGCAAGTCCTATCGCCTGCGCGAAGAGGACGTCGACCGCTACCTCGCGGAGCGCTTCACCGAAGCAGGTTGAGCCGAGCGTCGCCGAGCGACGCCACCACCGCGTGACGGCGCGGACCCGAGCAACGGCGCGTACCCGCGCGCGTCGCGCCCCGGCGGCGGCGCGAGATTGGCGGCCCTCCTCGCGGTTGAGCACACTTCCTCTTCGCCGGCCGCCCGCGCGGTCGCCCGGCGCGACTTCGTAGTCTGTTGGGGCCGGTGACGCCGGCAATCTGAGCCGAGAGGGAGGTCCTCGTCGTGTCGGTGGTGGTCGTCGGACTGCATGAGCGCGACACCCCGCTCGAGCTGCTCGACCGGCTCGCGATCGCCGATGAGGAGCTCCCGAAGGCCCTCGCCGCCCTCGGCGACAGCCCGCACCTCGCCGAGGCGGTGATCGTGTCCACCTGCCTGCGCACCGAGGTCTACGCCGTCGTCGAGCGCTTCCACGACGGCCTGGCCGATATCCACGCATTCTTCGCGGCGCGCCTCAGCGGAACGGGGACCTCGCTCGCCGAGCTCGAGGAGCGCCTCACGGTGGCCTACGACGACGCCGCGGCACGCCACCTCTTCGCGGTCGCCGCCGGGGTCGACTCCGCCGTGCTCGGGGAGGGGGAGATCCTCCGCCAGGTGCGCCACGCGGCCGCGCGCGCCCGCGAGGAGCGCAGCCTCGGCCCGGTGCTCGACCCGCTCTTCCGCCACGCCCTCGAGGCGGGAAAGCGCGCCCGCCACGAGACGGGCATCGCGCGCGGCATCACCTCGCTCGCCCACGTCGCCGTGGCCGCGGCGCAGGAGCAGCTCGGCGACGACCTGAGCGGACGACGGGTCCTCGTCGTCGGCGCCGGGGAGATGGCGCAGGGGATCGTCGCCGCCCTCGGCGAGCTCGCCGGTGCCCCCGAGCTCGTGGTCGCCAACCGCCGTCCGGCGCGCGCCGAGGCACTCGTCGCCGGGCGCGGCCGTGCCGTCGGCCTCGGGGCGCTCGCCGAGGAGGTGGGGGCGGCGGACGTGGTGATCAGCGCGACGGCCGGCGACGAGGTGCTGCTGTCGGTCACCGACGTCAACGTCGCGCTCGCCAACCGCCCCGAGCGGCCGCTCGTGCTCATCGACACCGCGGTGCCGCGCGACATCGACCCGCGTGTCGGCGAGCTCGCCGGGGTGCGGCTGCGCGACATCGACGACCTGCGGCTGCTCGCCGAGGCGGCGATGACGACGCGCCGCTCGGAGCTCGGGAAGGTCGACGAGATCCTCGACGAGGAGCTCGAGCGTCACCGAGCGGACGCCCGTGGCCGCGCCGCGGCGCCCCTCGTGACCGCGCTGCGCGAGCAAGCAGAGCGGCTACGCGCCGCGGAGGTGGAGCGGCTCGCGGGGGCCCTCGGCGAGGAGGAGCGCGCGCTCGTCGAGCGGTTGACGCGCTCCCTCGTCGCCAAGCTCCTCCACGAACCGACCGCGCAGCTGAAGGCCGCCGCGGGCTCCGCGCGCGGCGAGCGCCTCGCGGAGGCGCTGCGCTCGTTGTTCGACCTGTAGCGGCGGTGACCCTCCGGCTCGCGACCCGGTCGAGCCCGCTCGCCCTCGTGCAGGCCCGGCGGGTCCAGGCCCTCCTCGCCGCGGCCGGGGTGGAGGGTGCCGAGGTCGTTACGGTCGAGTCCGAGGGAGATCAGCGTCAGGAGGTGCCGATCGCCGAGCTCGGCACCTGGGGGGCCTTCACCAACGCGATCGAGCGCGCCGTGCTCGCCGGGCGCGCCGAAATCGCGGTGCACAGCGCGAAGGACCTGCCGGCGGCGACCGACGACGGGAGCCTCGTGCTCGCCGCCGTCCCCGAGCGTGCCGACCCGCGCGACGTGCTCGTCGGCGGCCGCCTCGAGGACCTCACCCCCGGCGCCCTCGTCCTCACCGGCTCCGTGCGGCGGCGCGCGCAGCTCGCCCACCGACGGCCCGACCTGCTCTTCGGCGAGCTGCGCGGGAACATCGGGCGCCGCCTCGAGCGGGCCGGCCCCTCCGTCGCGGTCGTCGTCGCGGCCGCCGCCCTCGAGCGGATGGCGATCGTCCCCGCCGACGCCGAGGTGCTGGACTTCTCGACGATGCTGCCGATGGTCGGCCAGGGGGCGCTCGCGCTGCGTTGCCGGGAGGACGACGCCGAGGCGCTCGCCGCGCTCGCCGCGATCGACGACGTCGCGCTGCACCGGGCGCTCGACGCTGAGCGCGCCTTTCTCGCGACGCTAGGCGGAGGCTGCCGCGCGCCCCTCGGCGCCTACGCCGAGGCGGCCGGCGCGTGCGGCCCGATCCGTCTGCAGGCGCTCCTCGCGAGCGGCGACGGCCACGTCGTGCTGCGCCGCGGCGCGACGGGGGACGAGCCGCTCGCCCTCGGCAGCGCGCTCGCGACCGCGCTCTTGGACGAGGACGGCGGCCGCAGCCTCCTCGGCGCCGCGCTCGGGTGACCGTCTACCTCGTCGGTGCCGGGCCGGGCGATCCCGGGCTGCTCACGCTGCGCGCCGCGGCGCTCGTCTCCCGCTGCGACCTGCTCGTGCACGACCGCCTCGTCGACGCCCGCGTCCTCGCGCTCGCGGGCTCCGGGGCGACCGTGCTCGACGTCGGCAAGCGCCCCGGGTCAAAGGAGATGAGCCAGCAGGAGATCAACGCCCTCCTCGTCGACAAGGGGCGCGACGGCAGCGTCGTCCGTCTGAAGGGGGGCGACCCCTACCTCTTCGGCCGCGGCGGCGAGGAGGCGCTTGCCCTCGAGGAGGCCGGGGTCCCCTACGAGGTCGTCCCCGGCCTCTCCGCGGCCCTCGCCGTCCCCGCCCTCGCGGGGGTGCCAGTGACGCTGCGCGGCGCCGCCTCGGCCGTGGTCGTCCTCACCGGGCACGACCCCGACGGCGCCGAGGGGCTGGAGGAGCTCGCCCGCTCGGGCGCGACGCTCGTCGTGCTGATGGCCGCGGCCACCGTGCGCCCCCTCGCCGAGCGCCTTCTGCGGGCGGGGATGGCGCCGGAGACCCCGGCGATCGCCGTCCGCTCGGGCAGCCTTCCGAACCAGCGGAGCGAGCGCACCACCCTCGCCGGCCTGCGGGCGGCGACGCTCGAGAGTCCGGTGACCCTCGTCATCGGCGCCGTCGCTGGCGAGCGCCTGTTCTCCTTCGAGTCCCGGCCGCTGTCCGGGCTGCGGGTGGTCGTCACCCGTCGCGCCGAGCAGTCCGAGGGGCTCGTCGCGCTCCTCGAGGAGCGGGGCGCGGCCGTCATCTGCTTCCCGACGATCGCCGTCGCGCCCCCGCCCGACGGTGGCGCCGCCCTCGCCGCCGCCCTCGGGCGCCTCGGCGCCGGGGACTGGCTCGTCGTCGCCTCAGAGAACGCCGTCGCGGCCGTGTTCTCGCTGCTGCACGACGCCCGAGAACTCGGCGGCGTGCGCGTCGCTGCGGTCGGCCCGGCGACCGCAGCGGCGCTCGCCGGCCACGGCGTGGTCGCCGACCTCATCCCGAGGACGGCGAGCGCGGCGGGCCTGCTCGCGGCCTTCCCCGCCTCGCCCGGCACGGGGCGTGTCCTCGTCGCGCGGGCGAGCGGTGGCGGTGCAGAGCTCGAGGAGGGCCTCGCCGCGCGCGGCATCGAGGTGGAGGCCGTGGCCGCCTACGAGACGACCCGCCCCGCCCGCGACCCCCAGGCGCTCGCCGGTCTCGTCGGCTGTGACGCCGTCGTCTTCGCCTCGCCCTCGGCCGTCGACGGCTACCTCGGGCTCGCCGGGGCGGAGCGCCTCGGGCGGGTCGCGGTGGCGATCGGTCCGACGACCGCGGCGCGCCTCGGGGCGCTCGGCGTTGCCTTCGTCGAGGCGGCGACGCCGTCGGCGGCGGCGATGGTCGCCGCGCTCGTCTCCTGGGTCGGGGGCGCGGCGCCCGCTGAGACCGCTACTTCCCCGGCACGGGCGCGCCGAGCCCGGCCATGACGCGTGGCAGCTGCTCGGCCGGGATCGGGCGCGAGAGGTGGAAGCCCTGCGCCCAGTCGGCGCCGAGCTCGCGCACCACGCGCAGCTGCTCCCCGTTCTCGATCCCCTCGACCACGACGTCGAGCGCGAGGTCGTGGGCGAGGGTGATGACGTTGCCGACGATGCTCCGGTCGCGAGTGTCGGTGGCGACGCCGCTCGTGAAGGAGCGGTCGACCTTCAAGGTGTCGAAGTCGAAGCGGCGAAGGTAGGCGAGGGAGGAGTAGCGCGTCCCGAAGTCGTCGATGCTCAGCTTGATGCCGAGCTCGCGCAGCCGTTGCAGCCCCTGCCAGAGCAGCGGCGTCTCCTCCATGAGCGCCGACTCGGTGATCTCGACCACGATCCGCCGCGGGTCGGCGCCGGTCCGCGAGAGCGCCGCTTCGAAGCCCCGCACGCTTTCGGGGAGGTAGAGCTGGCGCGCCGAGAGGTTCACCGAGAGCCAGCTCGGGACGAGGCCCTCCTCGCCCCAGCGCACGAGCTGCGCGCAGGCCTGCTCAAAGACCCACGAGCCGAGGAAGACGATGAAGCCCGTCTCCTCCGCGAGGGGGATGAAGTTGGCGGGCATCACCACCCGCCCGTCGGGCGAGATCCAGCGGATGAGCGCCTCGACCCCGAAGCCCGCCTCACTGCCGAGGGCGAGCGCCGGTTGGTAGTGGAGGCGGAACTCCGAGCGGTTGAGCGCCTCGCGCAGCTCCGCGCCGCCGCGCACGCGCGTGAGGGCCCGCACCTGGGTGCGGGGCTCGAAGGCGCCGACGCGGTTGCCCCCCGACTCACCGGCGGCCTGGGCCGCGGCGTCGGCCCGCTGCAGCAGCACCTCGGCCGAAGTGCAGCCGAAGGCGATGCCGATGCTGGCCGTCAGCCCGACCGTCTGGCCGGCGCAGTGGTAGGGCTCGGCGAGCTCCCAGCGCAGGTTCTCGGCGAGGGCGAAGACCTCCGCCTCGTCCCCGGCGTCGGGGAGGAGCACCGCGAGCTCGCCACCGTGGCCGGTGAGGATGGCGGGGCTGTCGAGGGCCCCGAGGACGCGCAGGACCGCCTGCTCGAGGACCTCGTCGCCCGCCGCGTGGCCGAGAGCGGCGTTCACTGAGCGGAAGCGGTCGATCTCCACGTAGAGGACGGCGACCCGCTCGCCACTCGCCTCGAGCGCGGCCGCGACGCTCGCGAGGAAGGCCCTGCGGCCGAGGCGCCGGCTCTTTGCGCTGCCGCGGGCGGCAGATTCGGAGGGCGAACTGCCGTCGGGTCCCCGTCCCTCCACCGCCATCAGGTGAGGGCGTCCCTCACCGAGGCTGCGGGCGCGGGCGCGGCTGTCGCCGTGACCTGGCCATTCATCGTCGGTACTCTCCTGCTGCGTCAACGCACACAACCTCCCGCTATAGAGAGGCGTGACGCGGCGGTTTGATACCGAGCGCGGAACATATTTTTGTCTAGGTGGTGCGCTCGCTTGCTCTCGGGAGCTCGCCGAGGGAGCGTGAGACTCGCTGCGACGCCGCCAGCAGCATTGCACCTCTCACGGCGATCGCAACCCCGACGAGCATCGCGATGTCCCCAGCGCTGATCACGTTGTGGATCAGCCGGAACGGGATCACGTCGCCCAGCGCGGAGAGGTGCGTTGCGCTCGTCATCGCGACGTGTTTATCGAGGTAGCCGTGGCTGACATCCAGGTTGCGGGGCAGCCCCGCGGCGGCGAGTGCGCCCCGCGAGACGGGCATGCCGCCGTTGAGGGCGATGGCGAGGGTGTTGGAGAAGATGCCCGCCGACAGGAGGTACATGCCCGGGCGGCTCTGGCGGGGGGCGCGCAGGAGGAGGCACCATCCCGCGAGCAACAGGCACGCGATCACCAGCAGGGGTGCGCGCGCCGCCCGCGGGGCAAGGCCCAGAAAGGCCTGATCGAGCAGAGCCGGGATGAGAAGCCACCATCCGGCGAACGGCACGCGGGCGATGTTGCGCAGGCGGCCACCAGCGACGCGTCCGGCGAGGTAGCCGAGAAGGACCGCGAGTGCGAGTGTCATCGCCACCCTCCCGTCCGGCGCGACCCGACGATTCGATCGTAGGCGAACGGGCGCGACACCGAGACTCGGACCCGGTCGAAGCGGCGGTGAGCAAAAAAAAGTTCGCAGCGCATGTATCAACGCCGACGAGATGTGCTCTTTATCTATGTCGGACCACTACGGGCCGGAGGAAGTGAGGAATTGTGCGCCGGATTCTCAGCACGACACCTGCGAAGGTTGCCGCCGTCGTGGCGGGGCTTGCGACGATTTGGATGGTCGGGGGCGCTCCGCTCTGGTTCCCGTCGTGATCTGGTTTCCGGCCTGAGGAGCCACTGGGGCACCTTCAACCCGGCGATGCGGGGGAAGCGCCTAGCATGAGCTTCCTGTGCACAACCGGGATGAGGGCGAGCTCGAGGACGACGTCCTGGCCGCGCGCGGCGGGGACGCGGATAGCTGGGCGCGCCTCGTCGAGCGTTTCGCGGGTCTCATTTGGTCCGTTGCGCGCAACGAGGGCCTGAGTGCTACCGATGCCGCTGAGGTCAGCCAGACAACCTGGCTGCGCCTCGCGGAGCACATCGACGACGTGCATGATCCCGAGCGCCTCGGTGCTTGGCTCGTGACGACCGCGCGCCGCGAGGCGCAGCGGCTTGGCCGCGTCGGCGCCCACTACGTCCTCACCGACCCGTGGCAGTACCTGGACATGACCTCGGCCGACGAGGCGGACCTCGCGCTGCTCTCGGCGGAGCGCGACGTCGCGATCCAGCACGCGATGACGCTCCTGCCCGGAAGGTGTCGGGGGCTGCTCGCCGCGTTGGTCGTGGAGGAGCCGCCGATGTCCTACGCGCAGGTGAGCGCCGCGACGGGCATGCCCGTCGGCAGTGTCGGCCCGACCCGCGGACGCTGCCTCGAACAGTTGCGGGTGTTGATCGAACGGGTAGAGGGCGAAACGCGCCTCGAGCCCGCCAAGGGACTGCGGAGCTGATGTTGGACGAGCCAATCGAAGAGGTAGCGCTGCTGGCCGACGTGGCCACCGCGCTTCGTCGCCTGGAGACGGTGCCCGCCGACGTCGTGGAGCAGGCGAAGGCGGCGTTCGCCTGGCGCGAGGTCGCCAACGCCGTCGCCGCGCTCGACTACGACTCGGCGGTCGAAGACGACGCCCTCGTCAGCGTGCGCGGGTCGAGCCTCGGCTCGGACCGGGTGCTCACCTTCGCGACCGACGGCGGCCGCGTGGAGCTGTACATCTCGGACTCCGGTCGGAGGCTGCTCGGGAAGGTGGCACCGAACGTCTTCCGCTCGGCGGTATTGCGCCACCCTTCCCGTTCTCTCACCCTCGATGTCGACGCCTCCGGCACCTTCTTCGTCGACCGCCTGCCGCGCGGTCCCCTCAGCGTGAAGTGCGTGCCGCTGACCGACTCAATCTCGCCCCTCGAGACCGAGTGGGTCGCGATCTGAGGGCTCCGGCAGGGGTCGTCAGTAAGGCAAGAGAAGAGGCGGAGGCGGCCTTCGCAGTTGCGGAGGCCGACCCGGCGGCAGCACTCTCCCAGGCCGCACTCGCAGCAGAGCTGCTCACCGATGACGAACCCGCGGTCGCCGCACTCGTTGAATGGTGTCGCGGGCTGGCGCTGCGCGGCCTCGGTCGCTCACTCGAGGCGGCGGCCGCGTTGCGGCGAGCGCTCGAGGCGCACCTCGCGATCGGTGACGCGGCCGCCACCGGTCGGATCCGGGTGACGCTCGCCTTCGAGGAGCTCTCGGCGGGCCGCGGTGACCTCGCGCTCGAGCTGCTCGACGAGGCGCAGGAGACGCTCACCGGCCCCGACGCCGCCGAGGCGGCGATGCAGCGCGCGATCGTGCTGCAGCGGCTCGGGCGCGTCGCCGATTCGCTCGCCGCCTTCAGCCACGTCGTCGAGCGCTTTCACGAGCTCGGGATGAAGGGTCTCGAGGCCAAGGCACGAGGCAACCGGGGGGTGGTGCTCGCCTACCGCGGTGAGTACGAGGCGGCCGAAACGGACCTCGCGCTCGCGCGCCGGCTCTTCAGCGAGACCGGCGACGCCGTCTGGGCGGGTTTCGCGACCCACAATCTCGGCTTCGTCGCCTCCCGCCGGGGCAACCTGCCGCTCGCCCTCCGTCTCTTCGACGAGGCGCAGCGTCAGCTGAGCGCCGCAGGCGGTCTCCGCCCGGCGACGCTCACCGACCGGGTTGAGACGATGCTCGACGCCGGCCTCGCGGAGGAGGCGAGGGCGGTCCTCGAAGCGGCGATCGTGGACCTCGAGGGCCAGGGCCTGGAGGCCGACCTCGCGGAAGCCTGCTACCTCGCGATCCGCGCTTGCGAGCAGGACGGCGATCTCGCCGCGGCGCGTCGCTGGGCCGAGAGGGCATGCGCGCTGTTTGCCGCGCAGGGGCGGCCGAGCTGGGAGCTGCTCGCCCGCTACCGGCTCGCGCGCGCCGCGCACTTCGACGGCGGGGAGCATCCCGACGGCGCACGGATGCTCGCCTTCGCCCGCCAGCTGCACGAGGTGGGCTGGTGGACGGCGGCCGCCGAGGCGGAGTGGCTCGCCGCCGAGCTCGACGCCGGCGCCGGGGCGCTCGAGGCGGCGCTCGCGGTCCTCCGCGGCGCCGCCCACCGCCGCCGGGGCGCGCTCGCGGCGGTGCGCTTCGACGGCTGGATCGCGGAGGCCAATGTGCAGCGCCTCGCAGGCGAGCACCACAAGGCCGCGAGGGCGGTGACGGCGGCCTTCGCTGCGCTCGACGACTTCCGGGCGGGCCTCGGCTCGACCGAGCTGCGCTCGAGCGCCGCGCAGCGCGCCCAGCGCGCCGAGGAGCTCGGCGTGGCGCTCTCGATCGAGGCCGGGCGCCCCGAGCGTGCGCTGCACTGGATGGAGCGCGCCCGCGGCGGCCTGCAGCTCGGCGCGGTCGGCCAGGCGGCGTCGCCCGAGGTACGCCAGGCGCTGCTCTCGTTGCGCGAGATCGGCGCCCAGCTCGCACACGATCCGCCACCGCCTCGCGAACAGCAGCGCCTCCGCCGCCAGGAGCTCGCGCTCGAGGAGATCGTCCGCCGCAGCGTCCGCCACAACGAGGTCGCCGCAGTGGCGACGTCGCGTCCGCTGCCCGCGGGCGAGCTCTCGGCGGCCCTCGGGGAGCGGGTTCTCTTCGAGTACGGCGTTCTCGCGGGTCGCGTCGTCGCGATCGTCCGCTGGGCGCGCCACTCGCGCCTCGTCGACCTCGCCGCGCTGCCAGCCGCCGAGCGGGCGGTGGTCGCGCTGCACGGAGCGATGGGGGCCGCGGCGCGCGGCCGCGCCGGGAGGGCCACGACGTCGGTCGAGGGGGCGGCCCGCGCCGTCGACGAGCTCCTCGTCGCGCCACTGCTGAGCGAGCTCCCCGGCGCCGCCCTGCCGGCGGCGGGGGTGGTGGTCGTCCCCGCCGGCCCCCTGGCCTCGCTGGCGTGGAGCGTCCTCGAATCGCTCGGGGAGCTCCCCGTCGTCGTCGCGAACTCGGTGAGCGAGTGGGCCCGTCGCCGGAGCTCGCCGCCGCCGAGTGGGCCGACGGCGATCGTCGCAGGCCCGGAGCTCGCCTTTGCCGACGCCGAGGTGTCGGCCCTCGCCGGGCTGTGGGGGCGGCAGGCGCGGATCGTGGCGAGCGGCGAGGCGACCGTCGACGCGGTGCGCGCCGCGATCGCTGGCGCGGGGGTCGCCCACCTCGCCGCGCACGGCCTGTTCCGCTCGGACAACCCGCTCCTCTCTGCGATCCGCTTCACCGACGGGGCGCTCACCGGCTATGACCTCACCGAGATGCGCGAGCTCCCCAGCATCGTCGTCCTCTCCGCCTGCGACCTCGGCATGAGCGGCACCGGCGCGGCGGCCTTCGGCCTCCCGAGCCTGCTCATCGCGAGCGGCACCCGCGCGGTCGTGGCGAGCGTCACGCCGGTGCCGGACGAATCGAGCGGGCGGCTGATGCTCGAGCTTCACCGCTTCTTGCGGGAGGGCCTCGAGCCGAGCGCCGCGCTCGTTGCTGCCCGCCGGACGCTCGGGTCGCCCGCCGACGGCTTCGTGAGCTTCGGTGCATGAAGCCCGCGTCACGCGGCGGCGGCCGCGTCGCCGGCTCGTAGGAGACCTCGTAGGAGGCCTCACCGACCGACAGGGGCACGATCTACGAATAGGGTTCACGGCCCTGGATCTCACGGTGCTCGCCTGTGGGCGGCCCGGTCGACCAACCTCACTTCCTCAAGAAGTGAAATCGTCGATCCCCTAGGCTCGCGGCGTGACCGGTGACCCCTCGGCGGGGAGCTTCCCCGAGCGGCGCCTGCGGCGCCTGCGCCGCACCCCCGCGCTGCGGGCGATGGTCGCCGAGCACCGCCTCGCCCCGAGCGACCTCGTGGCGCCGCTGTTCGTGCGCGAGGGCATCGACGCGCCGCAGCCGATCCACTCGCTCCCCGGCGTCGTGCAGCACACCGTGGCGTCGCTCGTCGACGAGGCGAAGCAGCTGGTCGCACTCGGGGTGCCGGGGGTGGTCCTCTTCGGCGTGCCGGAGCGTAAGGACGCCGTCGGCTCGGGCGCCTCGGACCCCGAGGGGATCTGCCAGGTGGCGCTGCGCGCGCTGCGCGACAGCCTCGGTGACGAGCTCGTGCTGATGCCCGACCTCTGCCTCGACGAGTACACCGACCACGGCCACTGCGGCCTGCTCGACGCGCGCGGCGAGGTCGACAACGACGCCACCCTCGAGCGCTACGCCGAGGTCGCCCTCGCGCAGGCCGACGCGGGCGCCGACCTCGTCGCCCCGAGCGGGATGATGGACGGCCAGGTGGCGGCGATCCGCCGGGCGCTCGACGACGGCGGCCACGGCGACGTCGGCATCCTCGCCTACGCCGCGAAGTACGCCTCGGCCTTCTACGGCCCCTTCCGCGACGCGGTCGACGTGCAGATCGCCGGCGGCGGGAACCGCCGCGCCTACCAGCAGGACCCGGCGAACCGTCGCGAGGCGCTCACCGAGGTCGCTCTCGACCTCGCCGAGGGCGCCGACGTGGTGATGGTGAAGCCGGCGCTGCCCTACCTCGACGTGCTGGCCGCGGTCGCCGCCGCCTCGCCGGTCCCCGTCGCCGCCTACCACGTCTCGGGGGAGTACGCGATGCTCGCCGCGGCGGCGGCCAACGGCTGGATCGACCGCGAGGCCGCCGCCCTCGAGACGCTGCTCGCCATCAAGCGGGCGGGCGCCGACCTGATCCTCACCTACCTCGCACGCGAGGCGGCCGAGCTCCTCCACTCCCCGCGCGCCGCGCGCTGAGCCGGAGGTGACCGCCGAGGAGCAGGGCGCGCTCTTCGCGCGCGCCTGCAAGGTCACGCCGGGGGGCGTGAACTCGCCCGTCCGGGCCTTTCGCGCCGTCGGCGGCGAGCCGCGCTTCGTCGCCTCGGGGGAGGGCGCCTATCTCGTCGACGTCGAGGGGCGCCGCTACCTCGACTTCGTGCAGAGCTGGGGGGCGTCGATCCTCGGCCACGCGCACCCCGCCCCCGTCGCCGCGGTGCAGCGCGCCGCGGCGCTCGGCACCACCTTCGGCGCGCCGACCCGCGACGAGGTGCTGCTCGCCGAGGCGATCGTCGCCGCCGTGCCCGGCGCGGGGATGGTCCGCCTCGTCTCGTCGGGCACCGAGGCGGCGATGACCGCGGTCCGTCTCGCGCGCGGCGCCACCGGGCGCGCGCGGATCGTGAAGTTCGCCGGCTGCTACCACGGCCACTCCGACGCCCTGCTCGCCGCGGGGGGGAGCGGGGTCGCGACGCTCGGCCTCGCCGGCTCGGCGGGCGTTCCCCCGGGCGCTGTCGCCGACACGATCGTCGCCCCCTACAACGTCGTCCCCGAGCTCGACGGCGAGGTGGCGGCCGTGATCGTCGAGCCGGTGGCGGCGAACATGGGCCTCGTCGCGCCGCTCCCCGGCTTCCTCGAGGGGCTGCGGGCGGCCTGTGACCGCGTCGGCGCAGTGCTCATCTTCGACGAGGTGATCACGGGCTTCCGCCTCGGGCGGGCGGGAGCGGCCGGGCGCCTCGGGGTGGAGGCGGACCTCACCTGCCTCGGCAAGGTGATCGGCGGCGGCCTCCCCCTCGCCGCGCTCGCCGGCCGCAGCGAGCTGATGGCCGAGCTCGCCCCCCTCGGCGCCGTCTACCAGGCGGGGACGCTGTCGGGGAACCCGCTCGCCACAGCGGCCGGCCTCGCCGTCCTCTCCGAGCTCGACGACGACGCCTACCGTGTGCTCGAGGACCGGGTCGCCCGCCTCGGCGCCGGCCTCGCCGACGCGTTCGTCGCGGCGGGGCTGAGCGTGCAGGTGCCCGTCTTCGGCACCCTCCTCGGGCTGTTCTTCTCTGCGGCGCCGGTCGCGGACTACGACGGCGCGCGACGCGCCGACGGCGTCGCCTACGCCGCCTTCTTCCACGAGATGCTCGACCGCGGCGTCGGCCTCGCGCCGAGCCCGTACGAGGTCGCCTTCACCTCGCTCGCGCACGGCGAGGCCGAGATCGACGAGACCCTCGCGGCCGCGGCCGCGGCCGCGGTCGCGGTCGCGGCGCGCATCGGGGGTTAGCGGGGGAGCGTGCTCCCGTTCGCCGGCAGGCGGGCGGTGCCGCCGCGGTCGAGCAGGCGGGCGGCGACGCGGTAGGCGAGCTCGGGGGCGGCGACGGTGCCCTCGCGCAGCATGTTCGACATGATCCGCAGCACGGAGGCCATGAAGGTCTTGGAGTGCATCCCCCAGGAGATGAAGCGCCGCAGCAGCGCCGGGCGCATCATGAGCGCCATGAAGGCGGCGGCGACGCGGTAGTAGCGGCCGTAGCGGGCCTCGAGGCGCTCCTCGTAGCTGGCGAGCACGCCGAGGTCCCCCGCCGCGAGCGCGCCGGTGATCACCTCGGCGGCGAGGCGACCGGTCTCGTACCCGTAGGCGATCCCCTCGCCGTTGAAGGGGTTGATCGAGCCCCCGGCATCGCCGATCAGCAGGTAGTCGGGGCCGACGCGGGGGCCGACGGCGAAGCCCATCGGCAGCCGCCCCCCCGTCGGCGCGCACAGCGCGCTCTCCGCGGAGAGGCACCACGAGCTCGGCGCGAAGTCGATGAAGGTCTCGAGCAGCTTGGTGGTGTTGATCCCCTTCAGGCGGTCGTCGCTCGCGAGGATGCCGAGGCCGACGTTCACCCTCCCGTCGCCGAGGGGGAAGATCCAGCCGTAGCCGGGCACCGCGTTGCCCTCGCGGTCGCGGATGTCGAGGTGCGACTCGATGAAGGGCTCATCGGCGCGCGGCGACGAGTGGTAGGAGCGGATCGCCATCCCGAGGGGGACGTCACGGTCGCGCGCCGCCCCGAGCGCCCGGCCGATCCGCGAGTTCGCGCCGTCCGCGACGACGACCACCTTGGCGTGGATCTCCTCGATGAGGTCGCGGTCGTGGTCCTGCACGACGACGCCGCGCGCCGGGCCGGGGCGCTCGCCGACGACGGCGATCGCCTCGGTCCCCTGGCGCAGCTCGGCGCCCGCCTTCTCGGCGCGCCCGGCGACGAGGGCGTCGAGCTCGGCGCGGGTGATCACGTAGCCGGCGTCGGGGAAGTCGTCGTGGCGGGGCCATTCGAGGTCGAGCTCGCGGCCGAAGGCGATGGCGCGCAGCCCGATGAAGCGGTGGTGGCTCGCGATCTCGTCGGCGAGGCCCATCGCCTCAAGCTGGCGCACGGCGCGCGGCGTGACGCCGTCGCCGCAGGTCTTCTCGCGGGGGAAGTGCTTCTTCTCGAGCACGACGACGTCGAGCCCCGCCTCGGCGAGCCAGTAGGCGCAGCTCGCGCCGGAAGGGCCGGCGCCGACGACGACGACGTCGCAGCTCCGGGGGCGTGACGGGGCGTGCCCGCGGGGCGCCGCGGGTGAGACGTCGGGCATCTGATGACCTTACTGGCCCCCGCTCGCCAGGCCCGTCCGCGCCGCGGCCGTTTCCCCACCCCCGCGGAGGTGACGCGGGAGCTCGTGGGACGCCCCGGGCGGGCCGCTCTTGATTGGGAGCAAACCGGTGCACGTGGTAGAACCGCTGTGAGCCATGGGAAGTCTCGACAGCTACCTGCCGATCTTCATCCTCCTCCTCCTCGCGTTGGCGTTCGCGGGGCTGTCCCTCGTCGCCTCGAAACTGCTCGCCCCGCAGCGGCCGACGGCCGCCAAGGAGGCGCCGTACGAGTGTGGGATCGTCCCGACGCACGAGCCACCGGAGCGCTTCCCCGTCGGCTTCTACCTCGTGGCGATGATCTTCGTCGTCTTCGACATCGAGGTGATCTTCCTCTTCCCCTGGGCGGTGATGTACAACGAGCTCGGGCGCTTCGGCCTCGTCGAGATCATCGTCTTCGTCGGCGCCGTCTTCTTCTCCTTCCTCTACCTCGTCGCCCGCGGGGCCCTCGACTGGGGGCCGGTGAAGCGGATCCAGCCGGTGCGCTCGACGCGCACGACGGCGAGCACGGTCCGGCGCGTGCCGAACGACGGCGAGGCCGCCTGATGGTCGAGAAGAGCAGCTTCGAGTGGAAGGGCCTCGAGTCCCTCAGCCACAACTTCCTCACCGGCAGGCTCGAGGACTTCGTGAAGTGGAGCCGGCGCAACTCGATGTGGCCGACGACCTTTGGCCTCGCCTGCTGCGCGATCGAGATGATGGCCGCGGGCGCCGCCGACTACGACCTCGCCCGCTTCGGGATGGAGGTCTTCCGCCCCTCGCCCCGCCAGTCGGACCTGCTGATCGTCGCCGGCCGTCTCTCGCAGAAGATGGCGCCGGTGCTCCGCCAGGTCTACGACCAGATGGTCGAGCCGAAGTGGGTGATCTCGATGGGCGTCTGCGCCTCGACGGGCGGGATGTTCAACAACTACGCGATCGTGCAGGGGGTCGACGAGATCGTCCCGGTCGACGTCTACGCGCCGGGCTGCCCCCCCTCCCCGCAGACGCTCATCCACTCGATCCTCACGTTGCACGAGAAGGTCCGCACCGGGGAGATCACCCAACGGCGCCGTGCGCGCGCCGGCGGTGCGGCCGTCGACCTCTCGAGCGAGGTGGCCGGCTGGACCCAGCCCCTCCCGCAGCCGGTGCGGATCGGCACCCCCCGCTGATGACCGAGACCGCACCGCCCGCGACCGGGGTTGTCGCGCCCGCCTCGGTCGCGCACGGCATCGCCGGCCTCGGCGACGTGCCGGTGAGCTTCTCGCGCGGCCAGGAGGTCCTCCACCCTGCGCGCGACCGCTACGTCGCCGTCGCGCAGGCGCTGAAGGAGGCGGCCTTCGTGACCTGCTCGGACCTCACCGCGACCGACTACCTGACGGCCCAGGAGGCGCGCGCGCTCCCCGAGGGCGTCACCGCCGAGCGCTTCGAGGTCGTGACGACGCTGCTCTCCCACGAGCGCCGCCTGCGCCTCCGCCTGCGCGTCCAGGTCCCCGAGACCGACGCGACCTGCCCGACGCTGTTCTTCCTCTACCCGGGGACCGAGAACCTCGAGCGCGAGGTCTTCGACCTCTTCGGCATCGACTTCGTCGGCCACCCCGACATGACCCGCATCCTCATGCCCGAGGAGTGGGAGGGCCACCCGCTGCGCAAGGACTACGGGATGGGGCGCGTGCCGGTGCAGTTCAAGGACGCACCCGGGCCCCGATGACGCGAGAGGTCACCACCGAGAAGGGCGCCACCGAGACCGAGCCGAATCCGGCCGACGAGGCGCGCGCCCGCCTCGGCAGCGAGACGAGCGAGGCGAGCCAGGAGCTCGCCCCCCGCGAGTTCACCGACGCGACCCGGCTGCTGATCGAGGAGGGGGGCGTCCTCCGCCTCCCCGAGAGCGCGGCCCTCGACGTCGACCCCGACGAGTTCGACTTCGCCGAGGGCGACACGATGATCATCAACCTCGGGCCGCAGCACCCCTCGACGCACGGGGTGCTGCGGGTGATGCTCGAGCTGCGCGGGGAGACGGTGCTGCGCGCGAAGCCCGTGATCGGCTACCTGCACACCGGCATGGAGAAGACCGGCGAGCAGCTCACCTACCTGCAGGGGACGACGAACGTCACCCGCATGGACTACCTCTCCCCGCTCTCCAACGAGCTCGTCTTCTCGCTCGCCGTCGAGGAGCTACTCGGGGTGCAGCTGCCGCCGCGAGCGACGTGGATCCGCATGCTGATGACCGAGCTGAACCGCATCAACAGCCACGTCACCTGGGCCGCCACCAACGGCATGGACCTCGCCTCGACGACGATGATGATCTTCGGCTTCCGCGAGCGGGAGCTGCTCCTCTCGTTCTTCGAGAAGACCACCGGGCTGCGGATGAACACCAACTACATCCGCCCCGGCGGCGTCGCGGCGGACCTCCCCGACGGCTGGGAGGACGACGTGGACGCGATCGCGGAGACGATCGCGCTACGCCTCGACGACTACGACGAGCTGCTCACCGGCCAGCCCATCTTCCGCGAGCGCACCGAGGGGGTGGGGGTGATCTCTCCGGAGATGTGCCTCGCGATGGGGGCCACCGGGCCGATCCTGCGCGCCTCGGGGGTGCCCTGGGACCTCCGCAGGTCGATGCCCTACCTCGCCTACGACGAGGTCGACTTCGACGTCATCGTCGGCACCGTCGGCGACACCTTCGACCGCTACGCGGTGCGCCTCAACGAGATCCGCGAGTCGATCCGCATCGTCCGCCAGGTCCTCGACAAGATGCCGAGCGGCGACTACCGCGCCCAGGACGCGAAGGTGACACCGCCGCCGCGCGCCCGCATCGACGAGTCGATGGAGGCGCTCATCCATCACTTCAAGCTGTTCACGAGCGGGATGGAGCCGCCCGAGGGCGAGGTCTACGTCGCCGTCGAGTCCCCCCGCGGCGAGCTCGGCTGCTACATGGTCGCCGACGGCACGAACAAGCCCTACCGGATGCACGTGCGCGCCCCCTCCTTCGTGAACCTGCAGAGCCTGCCGCCGCTTTTGCGCAACAGCCTGATCGCCGACACCGTGGCGATCCTCTCCTCGGTCGACCCCGTCCTCGGGGAGGTGGACCGCTGATGGGCCACTTCGCAGAGCCGCTCCGCCAGCGCGCCGAGGCGCTCGTCGCGCTCTACCCCGAGCACCGCAGCGCCCTCATCCCGCTCTGCCACCTCGCCCAGGGCGAGGAGGGCTACCTCACCGAGGAGGCGATGGGCGAGATCGCCGAGCTCTGCGGCGTCTCCGCGGCCGAGGTGCGCGGCACCGCGAGCTTCTACGACATGCTGCATATCGAGCCGGTCGGCAGGTACGTCTTCGCCCTCTGCACGAACATCGCCTGCATGCTGGCGGGGGCCTACGAGCTGCTCGACCACGCCGAGGAGCGCCTCGGGGTGCGCGTCGGCCAGACCACCGCCGACGGGCTGTTCACCCTCGAGGAGGCGGAGTGCCTCGCGGGCTGCGACACCGCGCCCTGCGTACAGGTGAACCACCGCTTCTTCGGCCCCCTCGACGGCGCCTCCTTCGACAGCCTCGTCGACGACCTCGCCGCCGGCCGGCTCGAGGGGACGGTCCCGAACCACGGCGTGCTCTGCCGCGTCGAGCGCAGCGTCGGCCTCGTCGCCGGCGACGGGGGAGCGGCGTGATCACCCACCCGGAGCCGATCGTCACCCGCCGCCTCGGCTACGAGGACTCGCACACCCTCTCGCGCTACCTCGAGACGGGCGGCTACGAGGGGCTCCGTAAGGCGCTCACGATGACCCCCGAGGCCGTCGCCGCGGAGGTGAACACCGCGAGCCTGCTCGGCCGTGGCGGCGCCGGCTTCCCGGCGGGGCGGAAGTGGTCGATGCTGCGCAAGGCGCCGGTCACCTACCTCGTGGTGAACGGGGACGAGAGCGAACCGGCGACCTTCAAGGACCACCTGCTCATCGAGCGGGACCCGCACCAGATCATCGAGGGCACGATCATCTGCGCCTACGCGATCGGCGCCAAGCAGGCCTTCATCTTCTGCCGCGGCGAGTTCGCGCTCGGCCTCGAGCGCCTCACCGCGGCCTGCAACGAGGCCTACGCGCAGGGCGCGCTCGGTGGCGACATCTTCGGCTCGGGCTTCTCGATCGACCTCGTGATCCACCCCGGCGCCGGCGCCTACATCTGCGGCGAGGAGACGGCGCTGCTCGAGAGCCTCGAGGGAAAGCGCGGCTTCCCGCGCATCAAGCCCCCCTACTTCCCCGCCGCGATCGGCCTCTACGGCGAGCCGACGGTGGTGAACAACGTCGAGACGATGGCCAACCTCCCCTGGATCGTCGAGCACGGCGGCGAGGCCTTCGCCGCCCTCGGTGCGGGGAGCTCGACGGGGACGCGGCTGTTCGCCCTCTCCGGGCGGGTCGAGCGCCCCGGCTGGTACGAGCTCGAGATGTCGAAGACGACCTTCCGTGACCTCATCTACGACCCGAGCCTCGGCGGCGGCGTGAAGGGCGGGCGGGAGCTGAAGGCGATCATCCCGGGCGGCGTCTCCGCGCCGTGGTTCGGCCCGCAGCACCTCGACATGGGCCTCGACCAGGACGAGGTGGGCAAGGCCGGCTCGATGCTCGGCTCCGGCTCGGTCGTCGTGATGGACGAGACGACCTGCGCGGTGCGCGCCGCCTGGCGGATCACGCGCTTTTTCCACCGCGAGTCCTGCGGGCAGTGCACCCCGTGCCGCGAGGGGAGCAGCTGGCTCGAGAAGATCCTCTGGCGCCTCGAGTCGGGGGAGGGGCGCGAGGCCGACCTCGACCTGTTGATGGACGCCTGCGACAACATCGCCCCCGGGGTCAGCTGGCCCCCGCAGCAGACGACGATCTGCGTGCTCGGCCCCTCCATCCCCTCCTCGATCGCGTCCGGGCTGCGGATGTTCCGCGACGAGTTCCTGCTGCACGTGAAAGAGAGCGGCTGCCCGCTCGGAGGCACCCCGTGACCGAGGTGCGCGCCGAGACCGATCAGGTCGTGCACGTGACGATCGACGGGGCCGCCGTCGAGGCGCGCCCTGGCGAGCTGATCATCGAGGCCGCGGAGCGCGCCGGCGTCTACGTGCCGCGCTTCTGCTACCACCCGCGCATGGAGCCGGTCGGCATGTGCCGGATGTGCCTCGTCGAGGTCTCCTCGCCACGCGGCTTCTCGCTGCAGCCCGCCTGCTACCTGCGCGTCACCGAGGGCCAGGAGGTCCTCACCGAGTCGCCCAAGGCGCGCAAGGCCCAGGAGGGGGTGATCGAGTTCCTCCTCGTCAACCACCCCCTCGACTGCCCGGTCTGTGACAAGGGCGGTGAGTGCCCGCTGCAGGACCAGTCGCTCTCGCACGGCCCGGGGGAGAGCCGCTTCATCGAGGAGAAGCGCCACTGGGCCAAGCCGATCGAGATCGGTGCCTTCGTCGCGCTCGACCGCGAGCGCTGCATCCAGTGCGCCCGCTGCACCCGCTTCGCCGCCGAGATCGCCGGCGACGCCGAGATCGACTTCGTCGGCCGCAGCACCGAGATCGAGGTCGCCCCCTTCCCGACCGAGCCCTTCGACTCGTACTTCTCGGGCAACACCGTCCAGATCTGCCCGGTCGGCGCGTTGACGGCCCGCCCCTACCGCTTCAAGGCCCGCCCGTGGGACCTCGAACAGGTCGAGACGACCTGCACGACCTGCTCCGTCGGCTGCCGCGTCGCCGCCCAGTCCTCGGCCGGGGCGCTCGTCCGCTTCCTCGGCGTCGACTCCGAGCCGGTGAACCAGAGCTGGCTCTGCGACAAAGGGCGCTTCTCCTACGAAGCCCTCGCCGCCCCCGAGCGGCTGACCTCCCCCGCGCTGCGCCGCGGCGAGAGCCTCGTCCCGGTCCGCTGGTCCGAGGCGCTGAACGCCGCCGCCGACGCCCTCGCCACCGCCGAGGGCGCGGTCGGCGTGATCGGCGGGGCGCACCTCTCCAACGAGGACGCCTACGCCTGGAGCCGCTTCGCGCGCTCCGTCCTTCGCACCGACTCCCTCGACGCGCAGCTCGGGGACGGGCTCCCCGCGACCGCGCTCCTCAGTCTCCCCCGCGCGACGATCGACGAGGCCGCCGCGGCGCGCGTCGTGGTGCTCCTCACCGGTGACCTCCGCGAGGAGCTCCCCGTCCTCTACCTGCGCCTGCGCGCCGCGGCGAAGAAGGCCACCACCCTCGTCGAGTGCTCGCCGGTGGCGACCGCGCTCTCGCCGTCGGCGCTGCGCGTGCCGTACCTGCCGGGCGAGGCCGTCCGCCTCGCCGACGCGCTCACCTCGAGCGCCGCCCCCGACCACGAGGTGAGCGCGCACCTCGGCGCGGCCCTCGACTCGGCGCGCGCGCTGCTCGCGGCGCGCGAGGGGGAGGTGGCCGGAGCGGGCGTCGTCGTGGTGCTCGGGCGCGCGAACGTCGCCGAGTCCGGCCAGACCATCGCCGACGCCGCGGGGTTGCTCGCCGCGGCGCTCCCCGCGGCCCGCTTCCTCCCGGCGCTGCGCCGATCCAACGTCCTCGGGGCGCTCGACATGGGCCTCGCGCCGGGCCTGCTGCCCGGGCGCCGCAGCCTCTCGGCCGCCCGCGCCTACTACGAGGACGCGTGGGGAGCGCTCCCCGCGAGCCCCGGTGACGACACCGCGGGGATGCTGCGGCGCGCCGCCGCCGGCGAGCTGCGCGCCCTCGTGCTCCTCGGCGCGGACCCGCTGCGCGACTTCCCCGACCGCGAGCTCGCCCGCCGGGCGCTCGAGCGGGTCGGCTCGGTGATCGCGCTCGGCACCCACCGCGACGCCTCGAACGCGCTCGCGAGCGTCGTCCTCCCCGTGCCCGCCGACGGCGAGCGCTCGGGCACGACGACCAACGTCGAGGGCCGGGTGACGCGCCTCGCCGCCAAGGCCCCGCCGCCCGGGGTGGCCTGGGCGCCGTGGGTGGTGGCGAACGAGCTCGCCACCCGTCTCGGCGCGGACCTCGGCTTCTCGAGTCTCGAGGAGATCACCGACGAGATCGCCGCGCTCGTCCCCTCCCACGCCGGCCTCACCGCCGCGCGCCTGGCGGCGGCCGGTGCCCAGGACGGCCTCCTCGCCCCGCTCGCCGCGGGCACGCCGGCGACGGCCGCGCCGATCGACCCGATGGCGACGCCGGGCATCACCTCGGTGAACGCCCTCGGCGCGCCGATCGCGGTCGGCGCGACCGAGCCCGTCGGGGCCGTCGGCGAGGTCCCGCAAACACCGTCGGGGGCGGTCCCGCCCGCGCTCGCCGCCGCGCCGCCCGCGGCACCGGCGGTCGCCGGGCGCCTCGATTCGTACTCCTACCGCCTCGTCGTCACCCGCCGCCTCTACGACCTCGGCACCACGACGACGGCGAGCCCCGCACTCGCGGCGATGGTCCTGCCCGCGCGGCTGTCGGTCCACCCCTTCGAGCTCGCCCGCCTCGGTCTCGGCTCGGGCGACAAGCTGCGGCTGCGCGGCGGCAAGGGAGAGGTCGTCATCGAGGCGGTGGCCGACGAGCGGCTGCCCCGCAGCGTGGTCGCGGCGGCGGGCAACGTCGTCGCGAGCGGCGACGTCCTCGACCTCGTCGGGGACGGCGAGCTCGCCACCGACGTCCGCCTGGAGAACCTCTGATGGCCGACCCGCTCTTCGCGCACGGCCTCAACGCCGCGGTCTGGCTGATCGTGGTGATCAAGGTCCTCGTCGCCTTCGGGGCGCTGCTCACCTCGGTGCTGCTCATGATCTGGTTCGAGCGCAAGGTGATCTCGGACATGCAGGACCGCATCGGCCCGAACCGCGCCGGCCCCTTCGGCCTGCTGCAGACGCTCGCCGACGGCACCAAGCTGTTCTTCAAGGAGGACCTCCTCCCCGAGCGCGCCGACCGCTTCGTCTTCCGCCTCGCCCCCTTCCTCACGGTCGTCCCGGCGTTCTTGATCTTCACCGTCGTGCCCGTCGGGGGGATCGTCACGGTCGCGCACCACACCTTCGAGCTGCAGGTCGCCGACCCGCCGATCGGCATCCTCTTCTTGCTCGCGCTCTCCTCGGTCGCCGTCTACGGCACGATGCTCGCCGGCTGGTCGTCGGGGTCGAAGTACCCGCTGCTCGGCTCGGTGCGGGCCTCCGCGCAGATGATCTCCTACGAGGCGGTGCTCGGCCTCACCGTGGTGATGGTGATCCTCGAGTCGCACGGTCTGTCGACGCGCTCGATCGTCACCTCGCAGGCGGCGCACGCCTGGCAGTGGAACGTGATCCGCCTCGGCGTGATCCCCTTCGTGCTGTTCTTCATCGCCTCGACCGCGGAGCTCAACCGCCCGCCCTTCGACCTCGCCGAGGGCGAGTCCGAGCTCGGCGGCGGCTACCACACCGAGTACTCCTCGATCCGCTTCGCGCTCTTCTTCCTCGCCGAGTTCATGAACACCGTGACGATGTCGGCGATCGTCGTGACGCTCTTCTTCGGCGGCCCCGACGGGCCCGGCTTCCACTTCCTGCGCTGGCTCTGGCCGATCCTGTGGTTCACCGGCAAGACAGTCGCCTTCTTGTACCTCCAGGTGTGGATCCGCGCCGCGCTGCCACGGCTGCGCTACGACCAGCTGATGGACCTCGGCTGGAAGGCGATGATCCCGATCTCGCTCGGCTGGCTCCTCGTGATCGCCGGCGCGATCCAGTCGGCGGCGTGGGCGCTCGCGCTGTTCGCCCTCGGTTGTGTGGGGGCGCTCGCCCTCACCCAGGCGATCCGCGTCGCGCAGCGCCGGCGCGCGAGCACCCTCGGCCTCGGCGCGGACTTGCGGCCGCTCGGCGGCCCCGGCAAGGTCGGGAGCTGAGATGGCGGGCGGCGCGGGTCCTTCGATTCTGAGCTTCTTCGGTGGCTTCCGCATCTCCTTGAAGCAGGTCTTCGAGCCGCGGGTGACGACCGAGTACCCGAAGGTGAAGAAGCCGAAGCCGCCGCGCGCGCACGGCCGCCACGTCCTCAACCGTTACGAGGACGGGATGGAGAAGTGCATCGGCTGCGAGCTGTGCGCCGCGGTGTGCCCAGCGGACTGCATCTACGTGCGCGGCGCCGACAACAACCCCGACGAACCGGTCTCGCCGGGAGAGCGCTACGGCTTCGTCTACGAGATCAACTACCTGCGCTGCATCCACTGCGACCTGTGCGTCGAGGCCTGCCCGACCGAGGCGATCACCGAGTCGAAGATGTTCGAGTTCTCCTTCACGAGCCGCGCCGACGCGATCTACACAAGGGACGAGCTCGTCGTCGACGACGAGGGGCGGCCGAAGAAGCTCCCCTGGGAGGACTGGCGGGAGGGCGACGACCGCTACACCTCGGCGTGGATGCGCGCCACCTCCCCCTCGGGGGCGGCCTCCTACGAGGGCGAGGTGCAGTGGTCGGGCGAGCTCGGCTACGGCGTGCGCGCTCCCGAGGGCGGCCAGTCGCCGCGGCGGGACGACGCCGCGACCGGCAACTTCGCGATCCGCACCGTGTCCCGCGACAAGATCCCCTTCCGCCTCGGCGGACGGGTCCGCTGATGCCGCTGTTGCTCGGCGCGACCGTCGCGGACGCGCTGACCTTCGTCATCGCCGCCGCGGTGGTGCTGGTCGGCGCACTCGGCGTCGTCCTCGCGAAGAACCCCGTGCACTCGGCGCTGATGCTCGTGATGACGCTCTTCGGCGTCGCCGTGCTGTTCGTCGAGGAGGACGCGCAGTTCCTCGCCGCGGTGCAGGTGATCGTCTACGCGGGGGCGATCGTCGTCCTCTTCCTCTTCGTGATCATGCTCATCGGCGTCGACCGCGAGGAGCGGGTCCTCGCCGACACCTTCCGCGGCCAGCGGGTGGTCGCCCTCGTCCTCGGCCTGCTCGTCCTCGCGGAGGTCGTCCTCCTCGGGACCGGCCACTGGGTGACCGGCGCGCACACCGTCACGGCACCGGCGACGGGGGGAGCGGGCAACACCAAGGCGATCGGCGAGGCCCTCTTCACGACCTACCTGCTGCCCTTCGAGGTGACCTCGGCACTGCTCGTCGTCGCCGTCGTCGGGGCGGTCGTCCTCGCCCGCCGCCACCTGCAGGGCGAGGCCGGGCCCGAGCTCGGCGCCCGCGAGGCGAGCGAGCTCGCTGCGGCGCGCACCGACGGGGCCGGTGTCGAGCTAGCCTCCGGGGCCGAGGTCGAACAGAGCGAGGCGGGGCCGCGATGAGCGTCAACGCCGGCTGGTACCTCACGCTCGCGGCGATCGTCTTCACGATCGGCGCCGTCGGCCTGCTCGTCCGCCGCAACGTCCTCGTGATGTTCATGTGCATCGAGCTGATGCTGAACGCCGCCAACCTCACCTTCGTCTCGTTCGCCCGCGCCCTCGGCGACATCGCCGGCCAGGTCGCGGTCTTCTTCGTCCTCGTCGTGGCGGCGGCCGAGGTCGTCGTCGGCCTCGGGATCATCGTCGCCATCTTCCGCCGCCACCCCGGTGCGACGGCCGACGACGCCCACGTGCTGAAGGGCTGACCCGGTGCTCTCGCTCGCGTTCCTGATCCCCCTCCTCCCCCTCGCGGGCTACCTCCTCCTCACGCTCTACGGCCGCCGCCTCGGCAACCCCCGCGCCGGATGGCTGGCGACGGCGATGATCGCCGGCTCGTTCGTCTTCACGGTGCTCGTCTTCGCCGCGCTCTTCTCGCGCGACCCCGCCTCGCGCAGCTACACCCTCCACCTCTTCAACTGGTTCGGCGCCGACCGCCTGCAGGTCAACGTGGCGCTCCTCGTCGACCCGCTCTCGATGACGATGGCCGCCTTCGTCACCGGCGTCTCGGCCCTCATCCACCTCTACTCCATCGGCTACATGAGCCACGACCGGGACTTCCCGAAGTTCTTCCTCTACCTCAACCTCTTCGTCTTCTCGATGCTGATGCTCGTCCTCTCGGACAACTTCCTCGTCACCTTCTTCGGCTGGGAGGGCGTCGGCGTCTGCTCCTACTTCCTCATCGCCTTCTGGTTCGAGCGCGACACGGCGGCATCCGCGGGCAAGAAGGCGATGATCTACAACCGCATCGGCGACGCCGGCTTGCTCGTTGCGCTCTTCCTCATCTTCGAGCGGACGGGGAGCCTCAACTACCTCACCGTCTTCTCCCGCCTCGACCGCATCTCACCGACCGACATGGTCGCCATCGCGCTGCTCCTCTTCCTCGGCGCGGTCGGCAAGTCGGCGCAGTTCCCGCTCTTCCCCTGGCTCGCCGACGCGATGGAGGGTCCGACCCCGGTCTCCGCCCTGATCCACGCGGCGACGATGGTCACCGCCGGCGTCTACCTGATGTGCCGGGTCAGCCCGATCCTGCACGCCGCCCCGGACGCCGCGCACGTGATCGCCTGGATCGGCGTGGCGACCGCCTTCATCGGCGCCACCGCCGGCTGCGCGCAGACCGACATCAAGAAGGTCCTCGCCTACTCGACGGTCTCCCAGCTCGGCTACATGTTCCTCGCCGTCGGCTGCGGCGCCTACGACGCGGCGCTCTTCTTGATGCTCACGCACGCCTTCTACAAGGCGCTCCTGTTCCTCTCGGCCGGCTCGGTGATCCACGCCATGGACGACGAGCAGAACATCAAGGTGATGGGGGCGCTGCGCGCGGTGATGCCGCTCACCGCGGTCTCGTTCCTCATCGGCTGGCTCTCGATCGCCGGCGTGCCGCCGTTGTCCGGCTTCTGGTCCAAGAGCGACATCTTGGAGAACGCCTACGCCGTCACGCCCGCCCTGTGGGTGATCGCCGCGGTCACCGCCTTCCTCACCGCCTACTACATGGGACGCGAGTACCTCCTCGTCTTCGGCGGCGTCCGCCGCTGGCAGGAGGCGCACGCCGAGGCGGCGCTGCACCCGCACGACCCGGTGCCGGTGATGACGATCCCGCTCGTCGTGCTCTCGCTCTGCTCGGTCGCCGGCGGCCTCATCAACCTCCCCTTCCATCCGCACTTCGACTTCCTCGAGCGCTGGCTCGACCCCGTCCTCGGCGCGACGCTCTTCTCCCACCCCTTCGGCCTCGGGGCGAAGTGGTCCTTCGCCCTCATCGACGGCGCCCTCGCGATCGCGGGCGCGCTCGCGGCGGTCCAGCTCTGGCGGACGCGGGTCGACCGGCCGGCGCTCGAGCCGCGCCTGCTCTACATGGCCTGGGGGATCGACGCCGCCTACGACCGCCTGATCGCCGTGCCCGCGGCAGCGGCCGCCGCCCGCCTCGCGGAGGGTGACCGCTCGGTGATCGACGGCGCCGTCGTCGGCCTCGCGAGGGCCGTGCGCGACAGCGGCACGCGCCTGCGCAGGGTGCAAAACGGCTACGTCCGCAACTACGCGCTCGGCCTCGTCGGCGGCGTCGTCCTGCTCGTCGCCTACGTCGTCGTGCGGGCGGGACGCTGATGGGAGCGACCAGCTCGGTGCCCTACCTCTCGCTGCTCATCTTCGTGCCGGCCGGCGCGGCGATCCTCGTCGCCTGCCTGCCGAAGGGGAGCCGCCGCGCCATCCAGGGCGTCGCCCTGCTCTCCTCCCTCGGCGTGCTCGGCCTCGCCGCCGCGGTCCTCGCCGTCTTCAAGAGCGGCCAGGGCGGCTTCCAGCTCGTCGTCCACCACAGCTGGATCGCGCCGCTCGGCATCTCCTGGGACCTCGGCATCGACGGGATCTCGCTCTTCCTCCTGCTGATGACGGCGCTGCTCTTCCCGATCACGCTCGCGGGGGCGGGGGAGCGCGAGAACCAGAAGGCCTTCGTCGCCTGGACGCTCCTCCTCGAGGCGGGCTGCATCGGCAGCTTCCTCTCCCTTGACGTGCTCGTCTTCTTCTTGTTCTTCGAGCTGACCCTCGTGCCCGTCTACTTCCTGATCAGCGGGTGGGGCCACGAGGGGCGCGGCCCGGCGGCGACGAAGTTCTTCATCTACACCTTCCTCGCCTCGGCCTTCATGCTCGTCGGCATCATCGCCCTCGTCTTCTTGCACCAGGGCCAGACCGGTGTGACCACCTTCGACGTCCTCGCCCTCTCGCACACCGCGCTCTCGGGGACGGCCGGGATGCTCCTCTTCCTCTCCTTCACGATCGCCTTCGTGGTGAAGGCCCCGGTCTTCCCCTTCCACACCTGGTCCCCGGACGCCTACGCCGAGGGGCCGCCGTCGGCCTCGATCCTCCTCGCCGGGGTGATGGCCAAGCTCGGCACCTACGGCATCGTCCGCTTCGACCTCGAGCTCTTCCCGCACGCGGTGGTCGTGCTCGCGCCGTTGCTCCTCACCCTCGGCGTGGTGGGGATCATCTACGGCGGCGTGGTCGCCGCTGCGCAGCGCGACCTGAAGCGCCTCGTCGCCTACTCCTCGCTCGCGCACATGGGCTTCATCGTGATCGGCGCCTTCGCCCTCACCGGCGAGTCGGTCTCGGGGGCGGTGCTGCAGATGGTGAACCACGGCCTGTACACCGCGGCGCTCTTCCTGCTCATCGCGATGGTCACCAAGCGCACCGGCACCTTCGCGATCGGCCCGATGCGGGGGCTGCAGCGCCGCGCCCCCGTCCTCGCCGGCGTCTTCACCTTCACCGTCCTCGCCTCGATCGGCGTCCCGGGGCTGAACGGCTTCGTCGGGGAGTTCCTGATCCTCGCCGGCACCTTCCTCACCCACCGCTGGTGGGCGGTCGTCGCCACCGCCGGGGTGATCGTCGCCGCCGTCTACCTGCTCTGGGGCTACCAGCAGGTCTTCCACGGCCCGGCGACCTCGGAGTCCCAGGGCTTCGCGGAGATGACCCGCCACGAGCGCCTCGTCGTCGCCCCGCTCGTGCTCGCGATCGTCTTCCTCGGCGTCTACCCGAAGCCCGTACTCGAGCGCATCACGCCGTCGGTGAACGCGCTCATCACCCACGTCGAGCAGGTCGCCCACCCCGTCCTCCCGGCCATCGGAGGGCCGTCGGGGGCACAGCTCACGGCGCACCTCACCGAGGGAGCGGGCAAGTGATCCACCTCCTCGCGACGGCGCTCGTGCTGCCGGCGATCGACTACACGACGATCCTCCCCGAGCTCATCCTCCTCGGCTGGATGCTCGTGCTGCTCGCCGTCTCGGCCCTCGTCAGCCGCACGATCCCGACCGAGGCCTACGCCGCGGCGACGAGCGGGGCGGGGATCGCCTCGCTCATCGCCTCGCTCATCCTCTGGCACGACGTCCAGGACCACGGCGCCTCGAGCGCGATCGCGCACGCCGTCGCCGTCGACGGCTTCACCTGCTTCGTGTACGTCCTCATCTCCTGTGTCGTGATCCTCGCCCCCTTCTTCGGGGCGAGCTTCCTGCGCCGCGAGCAGATGGCCGGCCCGGAGTACTACGTCCTCGCGCTCATCGCGGCGGCGGGGGCGATGCTGATGGGCAGCGCGGACGACCTGATCCTCATCTTCTTGGGCCTCGAGGTCCTCTCGCTCCCGCTCTACGTGATGGCCGGCTTCGACCACCGCAGCGAGGGCTCGACCGAGGCGGCGATGAAGTACTTCGTCCTCGGCGCCTTCTCCTCGGCGGTCTTCGTCTACGGGATCGCCCTCACCTACGGGGCGACCGGCTCGATCAACCTCGCCGAGATCGGCGCCTTCCTGGCGCGCAACACCGTCCTCAGCAACGGGGTGCTCCTCGCCGGGCTGGTGCTGCTCATCGCCGGCTTCGGCTTCAAGATCGCGGCGGTGCCCTTCCACATGTGGACGCCCGACGTCTACGAGGGCTCGCCCACGCCCGCGGTCGGCTTCATGGCGGCGGTCGCCAAGGTCGGCGGCTTCGCGGCGCTGCTGCGGGTGCTGTTCTCGAGCTACCCGACGCTCGCGAGCGACTGGCAGCCGATCCTCTGGATCCTCGCCACCGCCACGCTGCTCACCGGAGCGGTGGTCGCACTCGTGCAGCGCGACGTGAAGCGGATGCTCGCCTACTCCTCGATCAACCACGCAGGCTTCGTGCTGCTCGGCGTGCAGGCGGCGACCGAGCGCGGCCGCTCCGGCGCGCTCTACTACCTCTTTGCCTACGCGCTGCTCGTCCTCGGGAGCTTCGCGGTCGTCGCCATCGTCGGCGGCCGCGGCGACGAGGCCCACGATCTCGAGTCCTACCGCGGCCTCGGCCGACGCGCGCCGACGCTCGCCATCGCCTTCGCGGTGCTCCTCCTGGCCCAGGCGGGAGCGCCCTTCACGACCGGCTTCTTCGCCAAGTTCTACGTGGTCGCGGCGGCCGTCGACGCCCACTCTTACGCGCTCGCGGTGATCGCGATGGTCTCGGCGTCGATCGCCGTCTTCTTCTACCTGCGCGTCGTGCTGTTGATGTTCGGCGAGGCGCCGGCGGTCGACGAGGAGGTGGCGGAGCAGGCCGCAGCCGGGGCGAGCGGCGGCGGCACGGCGCTCGCGCTCCGCCAGCTGGACGCCACCCGCGCGCTCGCCCTCGACAACTGGGCGCTCTCGGGGCTCGGCATCGTCGTCCTCGCGACGCTCTTCTTCGGCATCTGGCCGCAGCCGCTCGTCTCGTTCGCGCACGACGCGACGCTGCTCTTCCGCTGACGTGAGGATCCACCCCGCAGCGCCGGCGTAGCGGCCGGCGGTGGGACCGTGCGGGTGGCTCAGTCCCGGAAGTTGCCGAACTGCAGCGGGATGCCGAGGTCCAGCTCCTTCAGCGCCGCGATCACCGCCTGCAGGTCGTCGCGCTTCTTCCCGTTGACGCGCACCTGCTCACCCTGGGCCTGGGAGCTCACGCCCTTCAGGTTGAGGTCCTTCACCGCCTTGTTGATCTGCTTCGCGCGGTCAGAGGAGATGCCGGCCTGCAGCTTCACGAGCTGGCGGAGGGTGCCCTTCGAGGCCTCCTCGGCCTTTTGGTAGTCGAGGGCCTTCAGCGAGACGTTGCGGCGGACGAGCTTCTCCTCGAGCACCTGCTGCAGCGCCCGCAGGCGGTCGTCGGTCGGCGCGTGCAGCTCGATCTCCTCGGGGCGCAGCTCGATCGTCGCCCCGGTGTTCTTGAAGTCGAAGCGGGTCGAGACTTCGCGCTCGGCCTGGTCGACGGCGTTGCGGACTTCTTGCATGTCCACTTCGGAGGTGATGTCGAAAGTCGGCATGCCGGAAACGATAGCCAGGGCGCCCCCGGATCTCGGCTTGCGGGCCGTCGGCTCTGGCCTCGGGCCCTCGGATTCGGCGTGCGGGCCTTCGGATTCGGCGTGCGGGCCTTCGGATAGGGTGTCGCCCCGACGGGTCGGTACCCAAGTGGCCAACGGGAGCAGACTGTAAATCTGCCGGCAGCGCCTTCGTAGGTTCGAATCCTACCCGGCCCACGTCGCATTAGGCAGTAGACGCCCAGCTCGAGGCGGCTTTTCGAGCTTCGATCGGCCGCCGGTTCCTGGCGTCGGCGGGCTGCCCGTTCGCGCGGAGCCGGAGCACCGATCAGCCGCCGAGCGCCGCCGCCCGCGCCTTTGGGAGGTGGCCGTCGACCTCGGCGACCCGCCGCTCCTCGTCGCGGGCGAGCGCGCCGAGCGCGAAGGTCACTGCGCGCGAGGCGTCGTCGCCGTCGTGCGCCAACTCCTCGAGAAAGGCGCGGGAGACCACGGCGTCCTGGCGCTCGCCGAGCCGCTCCTGCACCTCCTCGAAGTGGCGCGCGAGCGCAGCGGCGCGGCGCGGACGCAGCGGAGCGATCGTCTCGGCGGCGTAGCGGGCGCGCTTCGCGGCCTTGCGGGCCTCGTGGAGGAGGACGTCGCGTGCGGGCCCCTCCGCGCGCCGTCCCCGCCGCAGGCGCCGCCGCACGCGTCGAGCGTCGTGGTCGACGCGTGCGAGGAGCTGCTGGCGGCGGGGTCGGCGGCCGGCGCGATAGGCGGGTCGGTCGGCGAAGGCGAGCACGTCGTCGAGGAGCGCCGCGTAGCGGGGGCTGCGCAGGCCCTCGTCGAGGTCTGCGACCGCGGCGCGCTGCTCGCGCTCGATCTGGGCCTTCACCGCCCGCCGAACCTCGGCGCGGCCGCGGAGGGCGAGTGCCTCGCCGATCTCGCCGTCGATGCGGCGCGCCAGCACTTCGAGGTCGCGCGCCGCGCGGAGCAGCCCGGAGAGCCAGCGGAGCTCGACGCCGAGGCGCGCGGACGATCCCTCGTCGAACAGCGGGGCGAAGCTCTGCAGACAGCTGCGCAGCCGACGCGCCGCGACGCGCAGGTCGTGGACGGCATCGGGCCTCCCGCGACGGACGTCGAGGTCACGGGCGACCAGCTCCTCGCTCTGCTCGACGAGGCGCGCCCGCAGCACCTCCCGCCGGTGGTGGACGCGCGCGTCGCGCGAGTCGTCCGGCAACAGCAGCGTCGCGAGCTTGGAGCGTTCGGTCGAGGGGCGGATGCCGACGGCACGGAGCGACGCCGCGACACGCTTCGCGAGCTTGTGACCCCTCGGCTGCACCTCCACCTCGATCTCGCGCCAGCTCCTCGCCCCCGCCTCGCCGACGACCTCGGCGCGCACGGTGTCGTCGGCGATCTCGACGACCGGCCCCGCACTGTCGAGCACCTCGTGCACGACCCGCCGCGTCCGGATCCGCGCCACCGGGCGGAGCGGCTCGCCCCGCAGCCGGGCGAGCACGAGGTCGGCGAGCTCGGCCGGCACCTCGGGGAGCAGCGCGGCCGAGAGCGGGCGACGGATCTCCTCCCGTGTCGCCGCCCCCTCCCCGGGGACCTTCAGGTGCCACCCCGCGTCGCCGCCCCCGCTGCGGCGTCGCAGCGTGAGGCCGCAGCGCAGCAGCCGACGGTCGGTGGTGTCGAAGTAGGTCGCGTCGAGCTCGATCGGTGCGCGATGCGCGATGCGCGCGCCGCTCGGAAGGACCCGTTCGATGTCGGGGAGCTCGGTCGAGCGCTCCGCCTCGTACTTGTGCTCCTCCTCGACGACGTCCATCGCCCCTCCCCACCTCGGCCGTCCTTGTCTCTACCCGATTCGCCGCTGCCGCTCGCAAAGCGCCGGCGCGCCGACAAGGATGCGGAGGTGAGCACGGCCGCGCACCGTCCGGGCCGGGGACCTCGATGACCGTCGAGACCGACGGAGAGCTCCTCGACCTCGACCTCGACCTCTCCAAGTACCTCGACCAGCTCGAGCTCGACGAGACCGAGGACGAGGACGAGCCGGTGCTGCGCTGGAAAGACGGGCGCCTCGTCGACACCTGGCGGGAGGGCTACCCCTACGACGAGCGCCTCGCGCGCCCCGAGTACGACGTCGTGAAGCGCGCGCTGCAGATCGAGCTCCTGCAGCTGCAGAACTGGCTGAAGGACACCGGCGGCCGCCTCCTCGTCCTGTTCGAGGGGCGCGACGCGGCCGGCAAGGGCGGCACGATCAAGCGCTTCACCGAGCACCTCAACCCCCGTGGCACGAGCGCCGTCGCCCTCGAGAAGCCGAACGAGCGCGAGCAGGGGGAGTGGTACTTCCAGCGCTATGTGGAGCACCTCCCCTCCGCCGGCGAGATCGTCCTGTTCGACCGCTCCTGGTACAACCGGGCGGGCGTCGAGCGGGTGATGGGCTACTGCACCGACGCGGAGTACGAGCGCTTCCTCCGCCAGGCACCGGTCTTCGAGCAGCTGCTCGTCGACGACGGCATCCATCTCGTGAAGCTGTGGTTCTCGGTCTCGCGCGCCGAGCAGCGGACGCGCTTTCTGATCCGCAGCATCGACCCGGTCCGCCAGTGGAAGCTCTCGCCGACCGACCTCGCCTCGCTCGACCGCTGGAACGACTACACCGCCGCCAAGGAGGCGATGTTCAAGGCCACCGACACGCCCTTCGCTCCGTGGACGGTGGTGAAGAGCAACGACAAAAAGCGCGCCCGCCTCGGCGCGATGCGCCAGGTGCTCAGCCAGTTCGACTACCCCGGCAAGGACCACGAGCTGGTCGGGGTGCTCGACCCGCTCGTGGTCGGGCCCGCCGCGGAGGTCTACGAGCACGGGGAGAGCGCCGGGGCCTCACTGAGGTTGGGCCTGTAGGCCTCGGGCGGCGCCGAGGGCGAGCACCACCCGAGCCCGAGGCAGCGCGGCGAGGGCCTCGCGGATAGTGGCGGCGACGCGAGAGGTTCTTGTTCACGAGCGATTTTGCCGGTTGCCTGCGGGGGACGGTCGGTACACTCGCGACGATGTCGATGACCGACCTCGACCGGCCGGCCACCGCGGTCGAGGGACGCTCCCGACTTCTCGGTGCGCTCACCCTCGCCGGCGAGCGCCTCTCGGCCGCCCTCGAGCCGCTGCGCGTCCGCGGCCGCACCCTCGCCTCGCTCTTCGCCCGCGGCTCGGGTGCGGCTGCACCCTACGAGCAGGTGCAGCAACTGGTGCACCGCCGCCTCCTCCAGTCGGGCTTCGTCGGCTTCCTCGGGACGCTGCTCATCACCCTCGGCGCCAGCCAGCCGAACTCACCGTTCACCGAGAAGATCCCCGGCGCCTGGTTCTTCGGGATCCCCGGCGCCTGCGACATCTCGGCCGCGGCACCACCCTGCAACGCGCCGGTCCCGCCGCCCGGCTCGGGACTGTTCTTCGGGGTCGTCGCCGTCTACGGCGGGATGATCCTGTTGATGCGCGCCTGGTACGACATCGTGCGCGTCGTCTCGCGCCACCGCGGCGTGCCGCTCCGGCGGCTGGCGCTCGTCTTCTGCGCCTGGGCGCTGCCGCTGCTCGTCGTCGCGCCGCTGTTCTCGCGGGACCTCTACAGCTACGCGGCGCAGGGCGAGATGATGTCGCACCACCTCAACCCCTACCTCTACGGCCCCGCCGACCTCGGCAGCTCGCCGATCCTCACCTACCTTCCGGACGGCCTCTGGGGCCACGTCACCTCGCCTTATGGTCCGGTCTTCCTCGCCCTCGCCGGCTGGATCGTCGAGATCGCCCGCCACGACCCGCTCGCCTCGGTGGTCGGCATGCGTCTCCTCGCCCTCGTGGGCACGCTCCTGTTCGCGGTCGCGATCCCTTCGATCGCCCGCTCCTTCGGCCGCGACGGGGCGACCGCCTTCACCCTCGCGGCGCTCAACCCGCTGATCCTGCTGCACCTCATCGGCGGTGGCCACAACGACGCACTGATGATCGGCCTGCTGGCGGTCGGGTACGCGTTGGCGCGGCGCGGCCAATTCTTCCTCGGCATCGTGTGCTGCGCGCTCGGCGCGGTGGTGAAGGTGCCGGCGATCGTCGGTGTGATCTACATCGGCTGGGAGTGGATCGGCCCCGGCCACAGCCCCCGCGAGCGGGTGCGGCCGACGGCCAGCGCGCTGCTGATCGCCGGCGGGGTGATGGCCGCCGTCTCGGTGCTCGCCGGCCTCGGATGGGGCTGGATCTCCGGGCTCTCCAACCCCGACCAGATCCGCTCCTGGCTCGACCCGGCGACCGCCCTCGGCCTCGCCGGTGGCAAGATCGCCGGCCTCGTCGGCCTCGGTGGCCTCGCGCACCCGTTCCTCACGCTGACCCGCGGCGGGGCGATGCTCCTCGCGGTGGGGGTCGCGCTCCGCCTGCTGCTCGGCTCGGAGGCGATCGGCCCGCTGCGGGCGATCGGCTGGACCCTCGTCGCCTTCGCCGCGCTCGGGCCCGTCGTCCAGCCCTGGTACCTCACGTGGGGTTTCGTCTTCCTCGCCCCGGTCGTCGTGGGGGCCGCCCGCCACGTGCTCTGCGTCTTTTCGGCCGCCGCCTGCTTCCTCGGCCTGCCGGGGGGCTTCGTGCTCGTCGACGAGCTCGGGGTCGCCAATCCGCTCCTCGTGAGCATCGCCTCGCTTGCCCTCGTCGGGCTGGTCGCGGTGCTCGTGGTGCCACGGCTGCGCCGGCTGCGCCGGCTCGCGGCGGCGCCCGCCGAGCTCGAGCTCGCGGCCTCAGTCCCCCTGCACGAGTAGCTGCATCAGGGCGACGTCGAGCCAGTGGCCGAACTTTCGGCCGATCTCGCGCTCGACGCCGACGAGCTCGAAGCCGCAGGCGCGGTGCAGAGCGATCGAGGCCTCGTGGTCGCCGACGACGCGCGCCATCACCGAGTGGAAGCCGTGCGTGCCGGCGAGCTCGACGATGCGGGCGAGGAGGGCCTTGCCGACGCCGGCGCCGCGGTGGGGGGCGGCGACGTAGACCGAGTCCTCGGCGCTCGTCGAGTAGGCGGGCCGCGGGCGGTAGGGGGAGAGGCAGGCGAAACCGGCGATCTCGCCGTCGACCTCGGCGACGACCACGGGGTAGACGCCGGAGTGCGCGGCCATCCAGGCCCGCTGCTCCTTCTCGTCGCGCGCCACCAGGTCGAAGGTGACGGTCGAGGTGAGGACCTCGACGTTGTAGATCTGGCGGATCGCCTCGGCGTCGCGCTCTTCGGCGAGTCGTAGCTGCATACCGCGAAGATAGAAGGCCCCGGGGAGCACCCCGGGAGAGCACTAACATGACGGCGCCACGGGCCCCCTTAGCTCAGTGGCAGAGCACTTCCATGGTAAGGAAGGGGTCGTCGGTTCAAATCCGACAGGGGGCTCCACCGCGGCGGCGTAGCTCAGTCGGTCAGAGCACACGGCTCATAATCGTGGGGTCGCGGGTTCGAGTCCCGCCGCCGCTACTACTGCTACTAGAGTGGCTTTCCAGTGCAGCCCGCCCTTCGGGGCCGCGGCCGCGTTGTCAGGACAAGGAGTCCCGGTGGCGAAGAACGAACGGCGCGTGCAGGTCACCTTGGAGTGCGAGGTCTGCAAGCGGCGCAACTACATCACGACGAAGAACCGGCAGAACGACCGCGAGCGCATCGAGATGCGCAAGTACTGCCGCTTCGACCGCCAGCACACCCTCCACAAGGAAACCCGCTGATTCCGCCGGGCGACGCGCCGAACGGCGCGCTCACCCGGCAACGCCCCGCGCCCGCCGCCCGTAGCGGGCTGCCCGGGGCCGCTCCCACCGCTCCTGAGCCCTCCGCCGCGCTCGTCGCGCGCGCTCGCGAGGGGGACACCGAGGCCTTCGCGGAGCTCGTCGCGGCCACCTCGCCTGCGGTCTACGCGCTGGCGCTGCGCCTCGTGGGCAACGAGCACGACGCGAGCGACGTCCTTCAGGAGACCTACCTGCGGGCCTTCAACGCCATCGGCCGCTTCCGCGGCGATGCCTCGGTCGCGACCTGGCTCTACCGGATCTGCGCGAACTGCGCCTCCTCGCAGCGCACGAGGAGCGGCCGCCGCCGGACCGAGCCCTTCGACGACGAGCTCGCGCTCATCGAGGTGCGGGGCGAGGCGAACCCCGAGGTCGCGGCGACCCGTAGCGACGAGCGCGCCGAGCTTGTTCGTGCGCTCGGCGCCCTCCCCTGGGGGCTGCGGGCGGTCGTCGTGCTGCGCGACATCTACGACCTGCCGCACGGGGCGATCGCCGCAGAGCTCGGCATCTCGCGCACCGCCGCCAAGGTGCGCCTGCACCGCGCCCGCCGGCTGCTGCGCGAGCGGCTCTACCCGGTGGCGGCCAAGTGACGAGCTGCGCGGAGGTCGCCCGTCGCCTGCCGGCGATCCTCGACGGCGCTGCCGCCGGCGACGAGGTGGTGACCCACGTCGAGAGCTGCCTCGCCTGCAGGAGCGAGCTCGCCCGCTACAAGAAGATGATGCGCCTCCTCGGCCAGTTGCGCGAGGAGCGCCCGGCGGTCCCCGACGGCCTGATCGAAGGGGTCCTCACCTCGCTCGGCGTCGCCGCCGAGCGGCAGATGATCCGCTCCGCGCTCTCGCACCGCCGCCTCGCCTACAGCGGGGGGCTCGCGCTCTCGATCGCCGTCGCCTCGGGCGTCGTCGTCCTCGCCCGCGCCCGCCTCCAGGTGAAGTCCGCCGGAGCGGAGGAGGCCGCGCTCCGCTAGCTGCCGCTTCGCGTCGCGAGCAGCGTGAAGCTGAGCGGGAGGCGGGGCGAGCCCTCAGGCAGGACATAGCGCTGGTCCGCGATGCGCACCATCGATTCCAAGCGGGCGAAGCTCGTCCAGTCGTGCTCGATCAATCGGTCGAGCACCATGCCCTCGCCGATGAGGGCGTTCACGATCTCGCCGAGGGAATGGTTCCACTCGTAGCTGACGGTCGCGGTGAGTGGCCGGATGGCGTCGGTGTAGGTCTCCTCCTCGTCCCAGGCGCGCGGTGCGACCTCCTCGAAGTAGGAGGAGTCCGGGACGAGCTCCTCTCCCATGCAGGCCTGCGCGAAAGGGTGGGCGTCGTGCAGGAAGAGGCGGCCACCCGGGCGCAGGAGCGCGGCGACCTCGTGCGCCCAACGGGCGACCGAGGGGAGCCAGCACAGGGCGCCGAGGCTCACGTACACGAGGTCGAAGGCGGCTCGGCCGAGAAGAGCGCTCGCCTCGTCGACGGTGCCGAGAACGAAGCGGGCGCGCGCCGCGAGGCCCGACTCGTCGGCGAGGGCCTGGGCGCGTGCGATCGCGGCGGGGGAGAAGTCGAGGCCGGTGATGCGCGCCCCGACGCGAGCGAGGGAGAGGGTGTCCATCCCGAAGTGGCACTGCAGGTGACAGATATCGAGTCCCTCGACGGGGCCGATGAGGGCGAGCTCGTCCGGACGCGGGCCGCGGCCGTCTGTGAGCCACCCGGCGACGTCGTAGAAGCGGGAGGCGGCGTGGATCTCGACCGAGTCGTCCCACATCGCGCGGTTCGCCTGGAGGAAGTCGGCCGTCGGCTCGTCGGTCATCAGCTGCGCAGCCTATGAGCTTTCCGATCGCGCGCCGGGCGACCTCGGTGCGCTGAACTGAAGACCAGTAGGTGCAGGTGGGCTGCCCTTTCCGCAACCCCGGATAGCCGACCCGTCGGTTCGGGCCGTCGCGTTTATCGGCGCCACAAAGGGGCAGAGCGGCGACATGAGGTGGCGCACAATCCAATAAAGACGCACGAGAGGCAATGTCCTCCATTCGCGCCGCAACAGCGCCGTCGGCCTGCTCTCCGACGACTATCTCGTGCACGCCGATCTCACTTCACGTCGCCTCGTGGTCCTCCGCGGGAGTCGGTCCCTTGTCTCCGCTCCCGTCGGGGTGGGTCGATCGCTGCTGCCCATGCCCTCGGGACCTATGACCTGGTGGACTTGATGAAGCAGCCCGACCCAGCGGGCACCTATGACCCCTATGCGTTCGGGCTGTCGGCTTTCTCGGACGTCCTCTCGAGCTTCGGTGGTGGTCCGGGCGAGATCGGGCTGCACGGAACCGATCAGCCGACGAGCGTCGGCGCCGACGTCAGCCACGGCTGCCTGCGGGTCTCGAACGCGACGATC